>NZ_JANION010000155.1:0-6932 GCF_024610815.1 Mixta sp. | reverse complement strand
GAGTTACCATGTTCAAGAACTTGCGCTGGACCATCGTACTTCTACTGTTTCTGGTCTACATGATCAATTACCTCGATCGTGTCGCCCTCTCGCTGACGGTGCCGATGATCGAAAAAGATCTGATGCTGAATGCCGAGCAGTTCGGCATGATCTTCGGCAGCTTTTTCTTCGGTTACGCCCTGTTTAACTTTATCGGCGGCCTCGCGACCGATAAATATGGCCCGACGCTGGTGCTGGGCATTGCCGTAGGCATGTGGTCGCTGTTCTGCGGGCTGACCGCCGTCGCCACCGGTTTCTGGTCGATGCTGATCCTGCGCGTGCTGTTCGGCATGGCGGAAGGACCGATCTGCGCCTCGGCCAATAAGGCGATTAACGGCTGGTTCCCGAAAAAACAGGCGGCGACCGCCATGGGCTTTCTTAGCGCCGGATCGCCGCTCGGCGGCGCGGTGGCCGGGCCGATTATCGGCTATCTGGCGTTGGCATTCGGCTGGCGTCCCGCATTTGTCATTATCTGCTCTATCGGCATCGTCTGGATGATCGTCTGGTTCTTTGTCGCCGCTGACAATCCGGCGCGCAGCAAACGCGTCTCCGACGAAGAGCGCGCGCTAATCGAAAAATTGAAAGAGGCGCAGCCAGGCGATGAACCTGAACTGGCGCAGGCTTCGCACGGACTGGGCTACTATCTGCGCCAGCCGATTATCCTGGTCACCGCCTTCGCCTTCTTCTGCTACAACTACATTCTGTTCTTCTTCCTGAGCTGGTTTCCGGCCTATCTGGTACAGGCGCACGGGCTGGATATCAAATCGATGAGCATGACTACCGTGATCCCGTGGATTGTCGGCTTTGTCGGCCTGGCGCTGGGCGGCTGGATCTCCGATAAGATTTTCAACATCACTGGCCGGCTGCTGCTGTCGCGAAAAATTGTGCTGGTGGTCGCGTTACTGGCCGCCGCCCTTTGTGTCGCGCTGGCCGGTACGGTAGAAGGAGTAACGTCTGCGGTGCTGCTGATGTCGATCTCGATCTTCTTCCTCTATATCACCGGCGCTATCTACTGGGCGATTATTCAGGACGTGGTGCATAAGAGCCGCGTTGGCGGGATCAGCGGTTTTATTCATCTGGTAGGCAGCGTGTCAGGGATTATCGGCCCGATCGTCACCGGCTTTATCGTGCAGCATACCGGCAAATTCGATAGCGCATTTGTGTTGGCCGGCGTGATTGCCGCGCTTGGCGCTTTCCTGGTGCTGTTCGTGGTGAAAAGCCCGAAAGCCAGCAGCAAACCTGTTTCCGTCTAATTTCCCGGCGCGCTCCGGCGCGCCTTTTACATTAAGTAAGAAGGACTTTCGCATGCTATCCGTCGAGAAACTGGCCAACGACGTTTCACTTCCCGATTACGACCGCACGCGGCTGCGCCCGCGTATTCTGCATATCGGCTTCGGCGCCTTTCACCGCGCTCATCAGGCGGTATGCGCCGATCGCCTGGCGCGCGAACAGCAGAGCGACTGGGGCTATATCGAGTGCGGAATCAATTTACAGGGCAACAGTAAACTGGTCAGTAACCTGCGCCAGCAGGATTGTCTTTATACCGTTACCGAGATGGCGGACAGCGGCAAAACATCACGCGCGATCGGCGTGATTTGCGATACCGTCGATGCGCGTACTGACGGCATCGAGGCGGTGATAGAGGCAATGAGCCAGCCGGAGATCGCGATTGTTTCGATAACCGTAACGGAAAAAGGCTACTGCCATCATCCCGCCAACGGCCAGCTCAACCTTGAGCATCCGGTGATTCAGCATGACCTGGCCAACCCTGACGCGCCGCACTCGCTGCCCGGCGTGATCCTCGCCGCGGTCAAGCGTCGACGCGAGCGCGGCCTGCCGCCCTTTAGCGTGATGTCCTGCGATAATATGCCGGAAAACGGGCACGTTACGCGCAATGTTGTGGTGCAGCTGGCGGAAAAGCACGATGCGGCGCTGGCGGACTATATTCGTCACCACCTGACCTTCCCTTCCACCATGGTCGATCGCATCGTACCGGCCATGACGCAGGAAGCGCTGGACGAACTCGGCGAAACGCTCGGCTGTTACGATCCGGTCGCCGTGCAGTGCGAACCCTTTTTCCAGTGGGTGATCGAAGATAATTTCGTCAACGGACGCCCGGCGTGGGAAAAAGCTGGCGCGGAACTGGTGCAGGACGTGCTGCCGTTTGAAGAGATGAAACTGCGCATGCTCAACGGCAGCCACTCGTTTCTCGCCTATCTCGGCTATCTGGCGGGCTATCAACATATCAGCGACTGCATGGCCGATGAGCACTTCCTGCACGCCGCGCGCACGCTGATGCTGGCGGAACAGGCGCCTACCCTGCGCACGCAGAATGTCGATCTTACCGCCTATGCGGACTCGCTGATCGCCCGTTATCAAAACCGCGCCATCAAGCATCGCACCTGGCAGATCGCCTCTGACGGCACGCAGAAACTGCCGCAGCGCTGGCTGGACAGCATCCGCTGGCACCTGGCGCATAACAGCCGGTTCGACCTGCTGGCGCTGGGCGTGGCAGGCTGGATACGCTACGTTGGCGGCGTCGATGAACAGGGCGCGCCTGTTGAGATCAACGATCCGCTGAAGGAGACACTGGCGCAGCGGGTAAGTGAAAGCGCCGACGGCGAAGCGCGCATTGCCGCGCTGCTTTCGCTGCAAAAAGTGTTCGGCGAAGATCTGCCCGCAAACGCGCAGTTTACCGCGTGCGTGCTGCACTTTTACCAACTGCTGCAACAGCATGGGGCGAAAGAAACGGTCAAACGGGTAATAACAAGCTATTGATTATTCCTGTAATGAAAGCGCTGGCGCGGAGTTGACGGGCTGTTTAGACTGAAAGCTTTCGCGTCCAGCCAGTCCAGGAAGTTGTCGCATGTCGATACCCTACACTATCACCACCAGCGAACCGGTTAACCAGCAGATCTACCGTTTTTTGCGCCGGGAGATTGTTACCTGCATTATCCCACCGGGTTCGCTGCTGTCGGAAAAAGAAGTCTCCTGCCGTTTTAATGTTTCACGTCAGCCGGTGCGTGAAGCGTTTATTAAGCTGGCGGAAGCGGGTTTGGTGCAGATTCTGCCGCAGCGCGGCACCTTTGTACGCAAAATTTCCGCTCAGCGGGTGGCTGACGGCCGTTTTATTCGCGAAGCGGTAGAGATCGCCGTGGTGCGCCGCGCCGCCATGGAAGCGACGCCCGCCGCGCTGATGGCGCTGGAGCATAACCTGCAGCTACAAAAAATGGCGGCGCAGCGTCATGATGCGCAGGCCTTCCTGCAGCTGGACGATGAGTTTCATCGGCTGATCGCGCAGAGCATCAACTGCGAACTGGCCTGGGAGACGGTGGAGAATATCAAAGCCACCATGGATCGGGTGCGTTTTCTGACGCTCAGCAAGGTATCGCCGCCGGAAAGCCTGATCGATCAGCATGAAGAAATTCTGCATACCCTGCGTAATCACGATCCTGACGGTGCGGAAAAAGCGATGCGCCACCACCTGCAAGAGATGATTTTTTCCATTACGCCCATCGCCGAGCAGAACAGCGAATGGTTTGAGCAGGTGTAAAGAGAGGCGGGACGACGCAGCATCGTCCCGCTGACCATCAGGCGATGGTAATATTCTTCGACAGATAAACATCCTGGACGGCATTGATCAGCGCCACGCCATCACGCATCGACTTCTTAAACGCCTTACGTCCCATAATCAGCCCCATGCCGCCAGCGCGCTTATTGATCACGGCGGTGCGAACCGATTCAGCGGTATCGGTTTCGCCTGCGGAGGCGCCGCCGGAATTGATCAGCCCGGCACGTCCCATATAACAGTTCGCCAGCTGATAGCGCACCAGATCGATCGGATGCTCGCTGGTCAGCGTGTCATAGACGCGCTTGTCGGTATGACCGAATTTCAGCACGTTATAGCCGCCGTTATTTTCCGCCATTTTCTGCTTCACGATATCCGCGCCGATGGTGGCGGCCAGATGATTCGCCTGGCCAGAGAGATCGGCGCTGACATGATAGTCCACGCCATCTTTCTTGAACGCGTTATTGCGCAGATAGGCCCAGAGCACGGTCACCATGCCCAACTCATGCGCGCGCTCAAAGGCGGCGGAGATCTCTTCAATCTGGCGACGCGACTGCTCGGAACCGAAATAAATGGTCGCGCCGACGGCCACGGCGCCCAGGTTGAATGCCTGCTCCACGCTGGCGTAGAGCGTCTGGTCATACTGCGCCGGATAGCTGAGCGTTTCGTTATGGTTCAGCTTGACCATAAATGGGATTTTATGGGCGTAACGGCGCGACACCGCCGCCAGCACACCGTAGGTTGAGGCGACGCAGTTACAGCCCGCCTCCAGCGCCAGTTCGACGATATTCTTCGGATCGAAATAGAGCGGATTGGCGGCGAAAGAGGCGCCAGCGGAATGCTCCACGCCCTGATCAACCGGCAGGATAGAAAGGTAGCCGGTGCCCGCCAGGCGACCGGTATTGTAAAGCGTCTGCATATTGCGCAGCACGGCAGGAGAACGAGTGTTGTCGATCATCACCCGATCGACATAATCCGCGCCCGGAAGATAAAGGCTGTCCGCTGGAATGGTCATGCAGCGATGTTGCAGAAGGCTGTCCGCTTCGTTGCCCAATAACTGTACGATGTCCGTCATGTTAGCTCCTGAGTGTTTAAAGGGGATCGCATGCTCCGATCCGTTGTCGGGCCGCCCGACGACCCGGCACAGACTGGCCCCTTTTCAGCCGCTAACGCAAACTGCTGACTCCATTTTTCAGAAATCTCCGCCGGTAAACGTTGCGTTACGCCCTACCACCAGCGATAAAAATGGTGCACCGGCCCAATGCCTTTCCCGACTTCCAACGTATCGGCCTGCGCCAACGCGCCCTGGAGCCAGGCTTTGGCCGCCGCGATGGTGCTTTCCCAGTCGGCATGACGCGGACGCAACGCGGCAAGCGCCGATGAAAGCGTGCAGCCGGTGCCGTGGGTATTGCGCGTGGCGATGCGCGGCGCAGTAAAGCGCTGCTCACCCTGGAGCGTAAAGAGCCAGTCCGGGCTTTCGGCATCGCTGAGATGCCCCCCTTTAATCAGCACCGCCTCGCAGCCCAGCGCCAGCAGCGCTCTGCCCTGCTGTTTCATCTCCTGCTCGTCGCGCGCGTGCCCGGTTTCCAGCAGCGCCGCCGCCTCCGGCAGGTTGGGTGTAATCAGCGATACCCGTGGCAACAGCCGTTCGCGCAGCGTCGTCACCGCCTGCGGCGACAGCAGCGCATCGCCGCTTTTCGCCAGCATCACCGTATCCAGCACGACCCAGGGCACCGCGGCGCGACCGAGCCGTTCTGCCACCGCCTCGACAATATCGCTCTCCGCCAGCATGCCGATTTTTACGCTGTCGATACGCAGATCGCTCAGCACCGAATCGAGCTGCGCGGCGACAAACTGCGGTTCGATGCGATAAACCGACTGTACGCCGCAGGTGTTTTGCGCCACCAGCGCGGTAATGACGCTGGCACCGTACGCGCCCAGCGCGGAGAAGGTTTTTAAATCGGCCTGAATGCCAGCCCCGCCGCTGGGATCGGTGCCGGCGATAGTTAATGCATTGATTCTCATGCCAGCGCCTCCGCATTCAGGTTCCACAGCGCATCGAGAAACGCCGGAATAAAACTGCCCGGTCCCTGTGCGCGGCTCGCCGCCAACTCGCCTGCGCGCGCCATAACGCCACAGGCGCTGGCGATATGCTGTAGCCGATCGCCCGGCAGCGCCGCAAAGCCCGCCACTACCGCCGATAGCGCACAGCCGGTGCCGACCACCCGCGTCATCAAAGGCGATCCGCCCGGCACTTTCAGCGTGCGTTCACCGTCGGTGACGTAGTCCACTTCGCCGGTCACCACTACGATGGCGCCGCAGCGCTGCGCCAGCCGCTGAGCGGCGGAAAGCGCTTCTTCCGCCTGATGCTGCGTATCAACGCCGCGTCCGCCGCTCTGCTGAAGCGACAGCGCAAGAATTTCCGAGGCGTTGCCGCGAATGGCGGCGGGTTTCAGCGTCAGCAGCCGCTGACAAAAATCAGTGCGCAGCCGTAGCGCGCCGACCGCCACCGGATCGAGCGTCCAGGGCGTGGCGGCTTTGCGGGCCTCCTGCGCCGCCGCCAGCATCGCGTCGGCGCGCGTACGGGTTAAGGTGCCGACGTTAATCAGCAGCGCATCGGCAACGGCGCTAAACTGCGCCGCTTCTTCAGCATCAATGACCATTGCCGGCGAGGCGTGCAGCGCCAGCAATACGTTAGCGGTAAAGGTCTGAACCACATCGTTGGTCATGCAGTGAACCAGCGGCGCGCGCTGGCGGAACAGAGAGAGGGAGCGCGCGGTAAACGCGGCATCAGGCAGGTCAGGCTGTTTCATAGGTCTCCTGGCCGGCGCTCAAGAAGGCAATGCCGGACAGGCATCTGACTTCCCTACGCTGGCATTATCCAGATCAGGTAATACGGGTATTTCTCAGCCTTCACGCAGAAGGGCACCCCGAGTCAAATAATTAAAAATCAATACATTACGATTAACGTCCCGTTAATCTCTGTTCTGGATCATGCCAGCGGGAAGTCAAAGACACAACCCCTCAAAAACGGCATGTGCTCTACACCGCGTTCAAGGCTGTGGCCCAACAGTAAACGACAGACAAAAAAGCCAGGTTGCCCCAGCCTCATTTGTTGTTAATTGTCGTTGTCGCTGCTCGTGCATTTAAGACAGAATCACTTTAATAATGGGTCCTGAAAGAGGAAGGTGATGCTGCCAACTTACTGATTTAGTGTATGATGGTGTTTTTGAGGTGCTCCAGTGGCTTCTGTTTCTATCACCTGTCCCTCCTGTTCAGCTACTGACGGGGTGGTGCGTAACGGCAAAAGCACTGCCGGACATCA
>NZ_JANION010000153.1:0-26515 GCF_024610815.1 Mixta sp. | reverse complement strand
CGATTAACTCACAACGGTAGTCAAGTAATGAATGGCCAGGTTTTAAGACAAGCCTGTGAAAATTAATAATGTAATATTTTACATATGAAACTATTGCACTACTCTGAGCGAGCAAGCTGGAGCGCACCAGGTAAAGGACAGGTCCATTTATTTTATGAAATAGAGAGGATTGCTATGCCAGTCTCCACATCATCGCTCAATATCAGGGTTACAACGGCAACAGATTATAAAACCGACAATACGAAAGCGTTACAGGCATTACTTCAACAGGCGACGCATATTATTATCGATACGGTAATAAACCTTTCCGATCAGGTTAAAACCTCTTTCGAAGGGCAGGTTATTGAGGGTACGGAAACCGGAGAGATCAGGCCGATTGGGGAGAAGATGAAAACGCATTCGATGATCGTTTTAAAACATCCCAACTGTAAAATATTAAATCTGCACTCAACCAATCCTCTGCTGTTACAAAGCAACCTTGCCAGCAATAAAGGCGGCGGCCGTCAGGGAACCATCGATATTCAGGCCGACTTTTGCCTTATACAAGGCTGCACCATGGTGAATCAGGTCAATGCGGTGATTGCCGGTTCAAACTATCGCGCTCACGGTTCGCGTATTCTGGAAAATAACTTTTTCGACTGTCTGGGCGTCGGCCTGGAGGATCGCGGCGATGCGGTCAGCATCTGGGGATCGGGAACGGTGATCGACGGCAACTACGCCTCCTGCAAAGAGGGCACCGACGGGCGCCTGGCTTTCCATGCTGAAGCGCCGGTTACCAACAATGATGGACGACCGGAGTTTGATGCCCAGCACACCATTATGACCAATAATCTCGCCTGGGGACCCTTTCGGCGCCATTTCGCCTTTGAGGGCATCACCAACGGCGTTTCGATCGGCAACATCTCAATTGGCGGCGCGACCTGGTGGGGTGAAGCTTATATTATGTGTTCCAACGTGCTGGTGGAAAATACCATCAAATATACCCGCACCGCCGATATCAAAAACGGCGAGGAGCAGTGGCATCCGATACGCGGCGCTATTTGCATACAAAATTGGTCAAAGCACGTCAATATCCGCTCGATGGTGCTGATGGATGAGAAATCAGCCGGCGCCGGGGTGGTGCTGACGCGCTCCTCCACCGTGCAGGGCGACCATAAACTCACGCTGCAGGTTTCGATGCAGAACCGCGGACTGGAAACCAATACCGCTTTTGATCTGGTACCGGCGGAGGATTTGCATCTCAACAATTGCTATGCCGAAGGCTTCGGCATGCAGATTAGATCGGGCGCGGCGGAGCACAACAATCTGCTGCTTACCAGCTGCCGCTTTGTTGGCAACGGCACGGCTACCGGCATTCTGTTTAATAAGCCGAGCGGCACTCTGGGAGGGAACCTGTCGATAAACAACTGCATTATCGACGTTGGCGCCAATAACATTGCTATCCATTTGATCGAGCTGGCCAATGTGCATATCGCGAATAGCGGTCTGAGAGCGGCAAAACTCGCCGTTGACCTTCAGGATATCAAAGAAAAGTTTGTACTAAATGACTGCTACACATGAACACTGATGTTCTGCTGGGTCTGCGCTACAGCGCCAGGGAAGGCACCAGCAGCCCCGTTGCCAGGGAAGCGGGCGATGTGCCGAATATCGCCTGGCTGGTTAACGATAACGTCGGCATCAACAGCGGCTTCATCTACTCGCAGGCGCAGCTGGCGGCCAGGGACGGTGCCATTAATACCACCGGCAAGGTGACCGGAAAAATGGTGCTGGGCTATGACGCGAATAAACAGCTACGCTATTATTATGCCACAGGCAGTTCGGCGACCGCGCCCTGGGCTGCTCTGGAAACTACCGGTTCGGTAACCCCTGCCTGACGCCAGCGGCCTTCCGCTTCTGTCGGAAGGCCGATTTATGTCGTGTGCCGATATATTTTCACGAGAAGAGATGATGAAGCCTGGATATTTGCTGTTACTGATCGGCGCGGCTGGCTTGTGGAGCAGCGGCGCGGCGCTGGCGGCAGAAACCTGCCGTCGCGTCGGCGATGCGATCAATAACAGCAACAGCGTGATCTTATTAGGCGGCACGGCGAAAGGGCAGATTAAGCAGGTCGTGATGGGAGAATTCGGTAAAAACGTCAATTCGCAAAAGCGCGTGCTGGGGCAGTTTAACCGCTGCGGCCAGCTTACCGTTGCCGATATCAGCTACGACAAAGACGATCGGAACGTGGTGCTGGCGATGGAGCAGCATGTAGCGCGCGTCAGTCATGGCTGGCTGGCGCAATACCAGATCTCTGTCAGCGTAAGGAAGGAGAATGCGCTGGTAGAGGTAAATAATAAGCAGGGCGTTATCAGCTATATGGTGGGAGAAAAAGGCAATATCATCAGCGCCAGCGACAGCTTTATCCTGATGGGCAATAAAGGCTTCACGGAAACCACCTACCAGTATGATAAACACCTGCGCCTGAGCAGCAGCGTATCGCGCGGTTCGGACGCGCTGACCAACGGCGAATATCACTACCGTTGGAGCCCGGAAGGCCTGCTGCTGGGCAGCAGTTCGGAGCAGGGAAAAGAAAGTTACAGCTATGATAAACAGCAGCGCGAATCAGGTCTGCGCGCGGTAAGCAACAACCGCAACGGCACGACGGTGACGCTGGATGAGTGTCAAAGCTGGGATGACGTGGGAAACTGCACGCTCAGCTATTCGCAAGAAACGGAAACCGACGGTAAGGAAACGGTACAGCGCCAGCTCAGCACCGCCTACCGATTTGAATACTGGGACAGTGCGGCGAAAACGGAGTAACAGGCGCCCGCAGGCGCCTGAACATTATTTCACCGTTTTGCTAAACGCGTCTACCGCCAGAATGGCGTTCGCCACCGCTTCCGGCGTCAGGCCAGGATTCAGGTTTTTCAACGTATCCCCTTCGCTATTGGCCAGCGCGCCCACCTTCACCAGATTCTCCCAGCTTTCGTTTTCCAGGTGCATCTCTTCCAGCGTGGTCGGCATATTAATGGCGCGGTAAAAGCGGATATAACGTGCGATCTCCTCATCGGGCCGCTGTTCCAGCACCATCTGCGTCAGGGTGCCATAGGCGACTTTTTCGCCGTGGGTGAGGTGATGAATGTCCCCTTCAATAGCGGTAAAGCCATTGTGGATGGCATGCGCGCCCGCCAGCCCGGCGTTTTCAAACCCCAGGCCGGAAAGCAGCGTGTTCGCTTCCACCACAGCTTCCACCGCTGGCGTCACGCGCTTTTGCGCCACGGCGGTCCAGGCGCTGTAGCCCCAGGTGAGCAGCGTCTCTTCGCAGGCGCGGGCGATGGCCATGCCGGCAATCGTCGGATCGCCGTTCACCATCGATTTGCCGTGAGAGCGCAGCACCGCCTGCGCCTCGACATAGGTCGCCAGACCATCGGCGATGCCAGAGGCGAACAGACGCACCGGCGCCTGCGCGCAGACCCAGGTATCCACCAGCACCAGATCGGGGTTTTTGCTATAAAAACGGTAGCTTTCAAACACGCCGCTGTCGGTGATCTATTCCGACAGCGCGCTGCAGGGCGCATCGGTTGAGGCGGCGGTGGGCACAATCACCACTGGCGCATGCAGCTCGTCGGCGACCGCTTTTGCCGTATCCAGCGTTTTACCGCCGCCCAGACCCACCACCACGGCGGAGCCGCTTTCCTGAGCGACGCTTGCCAGACGGCTGATTTCATTGCCGGAGGCCTCGCCGTTAAACTTCTCGTAGCGCTGCTGAACGTTGGCCTGCCGCAGCGTATTCTGCACCTGCTCGCCGACTAACCCCCAGACCACCTCATCGGCGATCAGGAAGGCGCTGTCACCCAGTTCTTTCAGGTACGTGCCCAGTTCGGCCAGCACGCCGGCGCCCTGAACATATTTTCGCGGTGAGGAAAAAACAAACTTACTCATACCAGCTCTCCTTTAAGCTACGGGTTTTACGTGATGGCTTAAAGCCTGGCAGGTTTCTGCGGGCTGGCTTGATGATCCGTGGGGAAAAGGCAAATTCTTGCGCAGGGCGGTTAGCCATAGCGCTGCTGATGGGCTTTTTTACGCCGCAGATAATCGGCGTCTGCGCGGATTTTATCCCAGTACGCCTTGAAGATCGTTGCCGATTCCACCTTTTCCGGGTCAAGCTGCTGCGGCAGCACCTGACGCTGGGCATCATATTTTTTGCCGCCGGGATGATTGGCGTAGCGACGCGCGCGGGTAAAGCCCATCTGAATAAACTTGCGCGCCATATCCATGCCGACGAAATCATCCTGCTGTCGGTATTCCTCAAACAGCGCCATAATTTTCTCCGCCGATTCGCGGGCGATGGCCGGGGTACGAAAACGCCAGTGCGGCAAAATTTCCGATTTATAAGGCTCGACGAGCAGCACGCCCTGTTCGCCGCGTCCCACCTGGTACAGCTCTGGATGCTGGCGAAAATCGATTTGGCTGAAGTTCTGCTGATAATCAAATTCTCTCATTCTTCCTCCTGCGGCCGCTGCGATAAGTTTAGCCGCTGCGGAGGAAGTTAGCGTAACGCGCTCCTGCGGCAGAACAGAGGTCAGCAGGCAAGGATTTCATTTTGTTTACAATGATTTTACACTGGGCGGCTTAACACAGGCCTGACGCCAGGGCGTTTCTGCAAGGAGGCGCGATGACGAGATGACGACCGACGCATGCCGCGCCGTCTGTCGTCAGGTCAGGAATAGTCCGCTTCATCAAAAAGGAACGCGTTATGATCTCTTCTCTGCTGGCTTTTCTGGTCGCGATTGTCATTCTGACGCTGACGCCCGGTTTTGACACCGCGCTGGTGCTGCGCACCTCGGCGGCGCATGGCGGCTGTCGGGCTTTCGCCTCGGCGCTGGGCGTCTCCAGCGGCTGTTTCGTCTGGGGCGTGGCGGTCGGCTTCGGGCTGGGGGCGTTGCTGCTGGCGTCAGAGGCGGCCTATAACCTGCTGAAATGGGCCGGCGCCGCGTATCTACTCTGGCTCGGCGTCGGGCTGCTGCTGCGTCCGCGCAGCGCGCTGCCTGGCAGTCAGGCGCTGGAAACGCCGCCGGGCTGGATGGCGCTGTTCGTTAAAGGACTGTTCGGCAATCTGCTTAACCCGAAAGTCGGAATTTTCTACGTATCGTTTTTACCGCAGTTTATCCCCGCTAATGCGTCGGTGGCGCTCTGGAGCAGCGCGATGGCCTTTACGCACGCGCTGATCGGCCTGCTGTGGAGCGGGATGCTGATTATGGGGACGCGCTATTTCGCCGAGAAGCTGCGGCGCCCGGCGGTAATGAAAGCGATGGATCGTCTGACCGGCTGCGTATTTATCGGCTTTGCGGCGAAGCTGGCGCTGTCACGGCGTTGATCAAAAAGGGCGCCGTCGGGCGCCCTTGTCAGATTACGGTTTGCGCGCCACCAGCACGGCGCGCAGCGGGGCGGGATAGCCCTCCAGCGTTTTGCCGCTGTCGTGCGGATCGAGGAAGTCCGCCAGCGATTCGGTGGTCATCCAGTCGGTACGGCGCTGTTCTTCTGTGCTGGTGCGGGAAAAATCGACGATGCGCACATCAACGAAACCGCACTTTTCCAGCCAGCACTGTAGCGCGGCGGCGGAAGGGATAAACCAGACGTTGCGCATTTGCGCATAGCGTTCGCCCGGCACCAGCACATCATGCTCGTCGCCCTCAATCACCAGCGTTTCCAGCACCAGTTCGCCGCCGCTCACCAGCTGGTTTTTCAGCTGAAAGAGATGATCGAGCGGCGAACGGCGGTGATAAAGCACGCCCATGGAAAAGACGGTGTCGAACGCTTTCAGCTCCGGCAGCTGCTCGATGCCCAGCGGCAGCAGGTGCGCGCGCCGATCGTCGCCCAGCAGTTTACGTACCGCTTCAAACTGGCACAGGAACAGCTGCATGGGATCGATGCCTACGACCAGCCTGGCGCCGGCGCCGAGCATGCGCCACATGTGATAGCCGCTGCCGCAGCCGACGTCCAGCACTGTGCGTTCGGTCAGCGGAGAGATATGCGGCAGCACGCGATCCCATTTCCAGTCGGAGTGCCACTCAGTATCGATATAAGTGCCATAAAGCGAGTAGGGGCCTTTGCGCCACGGCATCAGGTTGCGCAGCAGCTTTTCAATGCCCTGACGCTGACGCTCGCTGAGCGTATCGCTGTCGGCGGTGACGCTGTTGATTAAATCGATATGCTGCGGCGTCAGCAGCGGCAGGTTGTCCACCGACTTCTGCCAGTGGCGAAAATGGCCGTGCAGGTTTTCGCGCTGCCATGCCGCCAGCTGCGCTGGCAGCACTTCCAGCCAGCTTGCCAGCGGGCCCTGGGCGATCTGCTGATAAAATCTACCGAAATCGATCATGCCGCACCCGCCTTCAGCGCCACCAGCGAGCCGAAGTTAAAGCACTGAAACCAGAGTTCGCTGTGTTCAAAGCCTGCCTGACGCAAACGCGCCTTATGCGCTTCCACCGAGTCGGTCAGCATCACATTTTCCAGCATGCTTCGCTTCTGGCTGATCTCCAGCTCGCTGTAGCCGTTGGCACGCTTGAAATCGTGATGCATGTTAAACAGCAGTTCGCCGACGTCGGCGTCTTCAAAGCTGAATTTCTCCGACAGCACCAGCGCGCCGCCCGGATTCAGGCCCTGATAAATGCGCGCCAGCAGCGTCAGCCGATCGGCGGGCGCGAGGAATTGCAGGGTAAAGTTCAGCACGACCATTGACGCGTTTTCGATGGGGATATCGCGAATATCGGCTTCGATCACCGCTACCGGCGTGCTGGCGCGGAAGGCGTCGATATGGCGGCGGCAGCGTTCAACCATCGCCGGGGAATTATCGACCGCAATGATTTTGCAGCCGTCGGCCTGCACCGAGCGGCGCACCGACAGCGTGGCGGCGCCGAGTGAACAGCCGAGATCGTACACCTGGGTATTCGGCGTGACGAAGCGCTCGGCCAGCATGCCGATCATGGAGATGATATTGGAATAACCCGGCACCGAGCGCTGGATCATATCGGGGAAAACTTCAGCTACGCGCTCGTCAAAGGTCCAGTCGCCCAGTTTATCAATAGGCGCGGAGAACAGCGTATCTCGATTAGACATAGGGGTAAATCCGGTCAACTACGGAAAGGCGCATATTTTGTCAGAAAGCGCGGCGCGCTGCATCATTACTGATTAAAACAGCGCGCTCTGTTGCGGCCAGTCGGGCGGTGGGCCGACCTGGGGCAACGCCTGTTGCAGACGCGGCCAGAGCGTCTGCACCAGATCCAGCACCTCGCCGATATCGGGCGTATGCAGAAACAGCCAGGGCGTGCCGTTTGCCTGCCAGCCCGGCAGTTTGCTGAGCCAGTCCTCAAACCAGGCCTGATTCTCCCGCAGCGAATCACTGCCGATAAAGCGCACCATTGGATCGCTGGCGGTCATGATGGCGTGCGGCGGCACCTTCGGCTTTTTAGATTTGGCGTCCAGCGACGCCGGGCTGGTGGAGGTGGACGCATGCACCGGACGGCTGTCGAGGATCACGCGGTTAACCCCACGCTGATGCAGCCCGCGGTTTAGCGCGCGTTCCGCCTCGCCTTTAGCGAAGAAAGCAGGATGACGCACTTCCACCCCGTAACGGAAAGCGGCGGGAAGCTTATCGAGAAACGCCCAGAGCGCCGACAGCGAATCAGGCCCAAAGGCGGCGGGCATTTGCAGCCAGTACTGGCCGATGCGCGGGCTGAGTGGATCGAGCGTGCGGAAAAATTCCTCTACCAGATCGTCGCAGTGGCGCAGGCCGGACTGATGGGTGATGCTGGCAGGAAACTTAAAGCAGAAGCGGAAATCATCGTGGGTCATCGCCTGCCAGCGCAGCACCACCTCCGCCTTTGGCAGAGCGTAGAGCGTGGTGTTGCCCTCGACGCAGTTGAAGTAGCGCGCATAGTCGGCCAGCGTTTCCAATCCGTAACGTTTCCAGTGGGGATGTTGCCACTGCGGCAATCCCAGACGAAATGTCGACATGTTGCTCCCGTAGCGGACGGGCGAACCCGTCCGAATGAGGTTACAGCGCGGCGATAATCTCTTCGACGCGACGCACTTTCGCGATGCGCGGGAAAATCCATTCCAGGCTGCTGTTGTGTTGCTCCACGCTGCCCGCGCTGCAAATATCTTCAGCAATCACCAGGTTAAAGCCCAGCTCCCAGGCGTTACGCGCGGTAGATTCTACGCCAATATTGGTGGAAATGCCGCCCAGCACGATAGTATCGATGCCGCGACGGCGCAGCTGCAGCTCCAGATCGGTGCCGTAAAAGGCGCCCCACTGATGTTTCACCACGTGCAGATCGCCTGAGTCGACGCCCAGCGCGGTGGGGTAATCCCACCAGTTATCCGGCAGCGCGCCGTGCATCAGCGCGGTGTCCACTTCCTGTTTCGGCGCGTCGGCGAAATCGGGCGACCAGCCCACGCGCACCAGTACCACCGGCGCGTTGACGGCGCGGAACTTCGCCGCCAGCTGCGCCGCGCCTGACACCACCTGTTCAGCGCTGTGCGGCCCGCCGGCGAAAGGCAAAATGCCCTCCTGCAAATCGATTAACACCAGGGCGGTCGATGTGGGATTAAGTTTCATATTGCTCTCCGCGAAAAAAAGAGGTTAAGCCTGGGCCAGCGGACCGATGGCAGGCAAGGGGAAAAATGTCGTTAATTCATGAATTTTGTGAATTTATATGTGCATAGCGCTAACATTAGCCTGCGATGGATAACAAATGCGCGCGCTTTACGCGCCGCGCGCCGTTCCCCCTTATCGCGCCTTGCTTTTTACATTATAATGCCTGCCTTTTTGCGGCAGCGTCTGCCTGCGGTTATCCGCCGGATAATCTCACTACACGACGACACAACCAGGCTGCCCATGCTGCAGCGGCGAAGTTAAAAGGATAGCGTTATGCGTACAGAATATTGCGGGCAGATCAATCTGTCTCATGTTGGTCAGCAAGTGACTCTCTGCGGTTGGGTTAACCGTCGCCGCGATCTTGGGAGCCTGATCTTTATCGATATGCGCGACCGTGAAGGCATCGTTCAGGTCTTTTTCGATCCGGATCGTCAGGAGGCCTTTAACCGCGCCTCTGAACTGCGCAACGAGTTCTGCATTCAGGTGACCGGCGTGGTGCGCGCGCGCGACGAGCGCAATAAAAACCCCGATATGGCCACCGGTGAAGTGGAAGTGTTCGCGACCGAGCTGACCATCATCAACCGCGCTGAGCCGCTGCCGCTCGACTCCAACCAGGTAAACAGCGAAGAAGCGCGCCTGAAATACCGCTATCTCGACCTGCGTCGTCCAGAAATGGCGCAGCGTCTGAAAACCCGCGCGAAAATTACCAGCTTCGTGCGTCGCTTTATGGATGACAACGGCTTCCTCGACATCGAAACGCCGATGCTGACCAAGGCCACGCCGGAAGGCGCACGCGACTATTTAGTGCCGAGCCGCGTCCATAAAGGCAAATTCTACGCGCTGCCGCAGTCGCCGCAGCTGTTCAAACAGCTGCTGATGATGTCCGGCTTCGATCGTTACTACCAGATCGTTAAGTGCTTCCGTGATGAAGACCTGCGCGCGGATCGCCAGCCGGAATTTACTCAGATCGATGTGGAAACCTCCTTTATGACCGCGCCGCAGGTGCGTGAAGTGATGGAGCGCATGGTACGTCAGCTCTGGCTGGAAGTGAAAGGCGTCGACCTCGGCGAGTTCCCGCAGATGACCTTCGCCGAAGCGATGCGCCGCTACGGCTCCGATAAGCCGGATCTGCGCAACCCGATGGAGCTGGTGGATGTCGCCGATCTGGTGAAAGCGGTGGAGTTCAAGGTCTTTTCCGGTCCGGCGAACGATGCGAAAGGCCGCGTTGCGGCGCTGCGCGTACCGGGCGGCGCAGGGCTGAGCCGTAAGCAGATCGATGAATATGGCAAGTTTATTGAAATCTACGGCGCGAAAGGGCTGGCTTATATCAAGGTCAACCAGCGCGCGCAGGGTCTGGAAGGCATCCAGAGCCCGGTAGCGAAGTTCCTGAATGCTTCGATCGTCGAAGCGATCCTTGAGCGCACCGGCGCGCAGGATGGCGACATGGTCTTCTTCGGCGCCGATAAAGCGGGCGTGGTGGCGGATGCGATGGGCGCGCTGCGTCTGAAGCTGGGCCGCGATCTGAAGATCACCGACGACAAAGCGTGGAAGCCGTTGTGGGTCGTTGACTTCCCGATGTTTGAAGACAACGGCGAAGGCGGTCTGACGGCGATGCACCATCCGTTCACCGCGCCGCGCGATATGACGCCGGAAGAATTGAAAGCCGCGCCGGAAACCGCTATCGCCAACGCGTACGATATGGTGATCAACGGTTATGAAGTGGGCGGCGGTTCCGTGCGTATCCACAACGGCCAGATGCAGCAGACGGTGTTCGGCATTCTCGGCATCACTGAATCTGAACAGCGCGAGAAGTTCGGTTTCCTGCTCGACGCGCTGAAGTTCGGCACGCCGCCGCATGCGGGCCTGGCGTTTGGTCTGGATCGCCTGGTGATGCTGCTGACCGGCACCGACAATATCCGCGACGTTATCGCCTTCCCGAAAACCACCGCCGCCGCCTGTCTGATGACCGAGGCGCCGAGCTTCGCCAATCCGGCTTCGCTGGAAGAGTTGGCGATTCAGGTGGTGAAAAAGGATAAGCCAGAGAGTCTGTAAGATGAGCTTTAAGCATCCCGTTTCGGTACTGGTAGTGATTTATGCTCAGGATACCGGGCGGGTGCTGATGCTGCAGCGGCGCGACGATCCCGATTTCTGGCAGTCGGTCACCGGCAGCCTGGAAAGAGGTGAAACGCCGGCAGAGGCCGCGCGGCGCGAAGTGGGAGAGGAGCTGGCCATTGATGTGGCGGCGGAAGGGCTGACGCTGGAGGATTGCCGGCGTCAGATTGAATTTGAAATTTTTCCGCACTTTCGTCACCGCTACGCGCCCGGCGTCACGCATAATACCGAGCACTGGTTTCGCCTGGCGCTGCCGCGTGAGCGCAGCATTGTTCTCAGCGAGCACCTCGCCTGGCGATGGCTGGACGCCCCTGAGGCCGCCCGTCTTACCAAGTCCTGGAGTAATCGCCAGGCGATTGAAGAATTCGTCGGCTAACCGCTGCCGACAGCCGCGCGCCGCACTGCAAAGTGCATCGCCGTTACCCGGCGAGCGCGCTGAAGCCGTCAGTCACTGACTGATACGAAATCAACAGCGTCAGGCATCAGGCGCACGTTTCCCGCGGGGAAGCTGATCTTGAGGTGTCTGACCGGTGTCAAACTGGAGAGAGCAGAGTTATGGCAGGGCATAGTAAATGGGCCAACACCAAACACCGCAAAGCGGCACAGGATGCCAAGCGCGGTAAGATTTTTACCAAAATTATTCGTGAGCTGGTCACCGCAGCCAAGCTGGGCGGCGGCGATCCGGCCTCTAACCCGCGCCTGCGTGCGGCGATGGATAAAGCGCTGTCCAATAACATGACGCGCGACACCATGGATCGCGCCATTGCCCGCGGCGTTGGCGGCGATGACAACAGCAACATGGAAACCATCATTTATGAAGGCTACGGCCCCGGCGGCACCGCCGTGATGGTGGAATGCCTGAGCGACAACCGCAACCGCACCGTATCTGAAGTGCGTCACGCCTTCACCAAATGCGGCGGTAACCTCGGCACCGACGGCTCCGTCGCCTATCTGTTCACCAAAAAAGGCGTGATCTCCTATGCGCCGGGCCTTGATGAAGACACGGTGATGGACGCGGCGCTGGAAGCGGGCGCGGACGACGTGGTGACCTATGACGACGGCGCGATCGACGTCTTCACCCCGTGGGAAACCTTCGGCGAAGTGAAAGATGCGCTGGACGCGGCCGGTCTGAAAGCGGAAACGGCGGAAGTGACCATGATTCCGTCCACCAAAGCGGATATGGATGCGGAGACGGCGCCGAAGCTGATGCGCCTGATCGATATGCTGGAAGATTGTGACGATGTGCAGGAAGTTTACCATAACGGTGAGATTTCCGACGAGGTCGCGGCCACCCTGTAAGGGCGATCGTGACCGCCAACCTGACGGAGTAGCCTGATGGCGATTATTCTGGGCATTGACCCAGGCTCACGGATCACCGGCTATGGCGTGATTCGTCAGGTGGGACGACAGCTAACTTACCTGGGCAGCGGCTGCATTCGCACCCAGGTCGACGATCTGCCGACCCGTCTGAAGCTGATTTACGCCGGCGTCAGTGAAATTATCACGCAGTTCCAGCCTGACTTTTTCGCCATCGAACAAGTGTTTATGGCGAAAAACGCCGATTCGGCGCTGAAGCTGGGACAGGCGCGCGGCGCGGCGATTGTCGCGGCGGTCAATCAGGACCTGCCGGTGTTTGAATATGCGGCGCGCCAGGTGAAGCAGACGGTGGTCGGCATCGGCAGCGCGGAAAAAAGCCAGGTGCAGCATATGGTGCGCACCTTGCTAAAGCTGGCGGCTAATCCGCAGGCGGACGCCGCCGATGCGCTGGCGATCGCCATTACCCACTGCCACGTCAGTCAGAACGCCAGCAAGCTGAGCGACACCCGACTGAACCTGGCGCGCGGCAGGCTGCGTTCGTAACCCATTATCAGGCTGGATATTCATCCAGCCTTTTTTATGTTATAACTCTGACACTTTCTCCCCCCTGTATCAAAGGAAGCTACTGTGATAGGTCGTCTGCGAGGCATCATTCTGGAAAAACAACCGCCGCTGGTGTTAATTGAAGCGAACGGAGTGGGGTATGACGTCCACATGCCGATGACCTGCTTCTACGAGCTGCCGGAACTTAACCAGGAAGCGATCATCTTCACGCAGTTTATCGTGCGCGAAGACGCCCAGCTGCTTTACGGCTTCACCAGCAAGCAGGAACGCGCGCTGTTTCGCGAGCTGATCAAGGTGAACGGCGTCGGGCCGAAGCTGGCGCTGGCGATCCTCTCCGGCATGTCGGCGCAGCAGTTCGTCACCGCCGTCGAGCGCGAAGAGGTGGCGACGCTGGTGAAGCTGCCTGGCGTCGGCAAGAAAACCGCCGAGCGCCTGGTGGTGGAGATGAAAGACCGCTTTAAAGGCATGCATGGCGATCTGTTCGGCGGCGACGCAACCTTTACGCTGACCAGCGAAAACGCGGCACCGGAAAGCAACGATGCCGAAGCCGAAGCGGTTGCCGCGCTGGTGGCGTTGGGGTATAAACCGCAGGAAGCCAGCCGGATGGTCAGCAAAGTGGGCCGCCCGGATGCTGATTGTGAAACCCTGATCCGTGAAGCGCTGCGTGCCGCGCTCTGAGGTAAACCATGATTGAAGCCGATCGCCTGGTCTCCCCTGGCAACGTCAGCGAAGAAGAGATTATTGACCGCGCCATCCGTCCGCGCCTGCTGGAAGAATATGTCGGCCAGCCGCAGGTGCGCGAGCAGATGGAGATTTTCATTAAAGCGGCCAAAATGCGCGGCGACGCGCTGGACCACCTGCTGATTTTCGGCCCGCCGGGGCTGGGTAAAACGACGCTGGCGAATATCGTGGCGAACGAAATGGGCGTCAATCTGCGCACCACCTCCGGTCCGGTGCTGGAAAAAGCGGGCGACCTGGCGGCGATGCTGACCAACCTTGAGCCGCATGACGTGCTGTTTATTGACGAGATCCATCGTCTGTCGCCGGTGGTGGAAGAGGTGCTTTATCCGGCGATGGAAGATTACCAGCTGGATATCATGATTGGCGAAGGTCCGGCCGCGCGCTCGATTAAGCTCGATCTGCCGCCCTTTACCCTGATTGGCGCCACGACGCGCGCCGGTTCCCTGACGTCGCCGCTGCGCGATCGTTTCGGCATCGTGCAGCGCCTGGAGTTCTACCAGGTGAAAGATTTGCAGCATATCGTCGGCCGCAGCGCCGCCTGTCTGGGTCTGGATCTCAGCCCGGAAGGGGCGCTGGAAGTGGCGCGCCGCGCGCGCGGCACGCCGCGTATCGCTAACCGCCCGCTGCGCCGCGTGCGCGACTTCGCCGAGGTGCGCGCCGAAGGCGTGATGAACGGCGAGGTGGCAGCGAAGGCGCTGGATATGCTGAACGTCGACAACGAAGGCTTCGACTATATGGACCGCAAGCTGCTGCTGGCGATTATCGACAAATTCACCGGCGGCCCGGTCGGTCTTGATAACCTGGCGGCGGCGATTGGCGAAGAGCGCGAAACCATTGAGGATGTGCTGGAGCCTTATCTGATCCAGCAGGGCTTTATTCAGCGCACGCCGCGCGGCCGCATCGCCACGCAGCACGCCTATAAGCACTTCGGCATTAGCCGCGAGACATAACCTCGCCGACAGGTGTGGGGGCCGTGCCGCGTTCCTTGCGGTCTGCGGCGCAGCCCATAAAAAAACGCCAGCTGCGGCTGGCGTTTTTTATGGGCGAATATCAGCAAAAAGTTACGTCGGCGGCTGCTTCAGCTGGCTGAAAATAAACAGCAGCGCGGCGCACAGCACCACCGACGGGCCGGCTGGCGTATCGTAAAAGGCGGAGAAGGTCAAACCGCCGGTTACTGCGATAATGCCGACGCCGATGGCGAGGAGCGCCATCTGTTCCGGCGAACGGGCAAAGCGTCGCGCGGCGGCGGCCGGGATCACCAGCAGCGAGGTGATGATCAGCGCGCCGACGAATTTCATCGCCACGCCGATCGTGAGCGCGGTGATCAGCATCAGCAGCATACGGGTGCGGGCGATATTCACGCCGTCCACCTGCGCCAGTTCCGGGCTGATGGTCATCGACAGCAGCGGACGCCATTGCCAGGCGAGCGCCGCCAGCACCAGCGCGACGCCGCCGCCGATAATCGCTAAATCCTCCGGCGTCACAGCCAGCAGATCGCCGAACAGATAAGCCATCAGATCGACGCGCACGTTGGACATCAGGCTGACCACCACCAGACCGAGCGACAGCGCGCTGTGCGCCATAATCCCCAGCAGGGTGTCGATAGCGAGATGCGGGCGTCGTTCCAGCCAGACCAGGCCCAGCGCCAGCAGCAGCGTGACGGCGATCACCGCATAAAAAGGATTGACGTTCAGCAGCAGGCCGAAGGCGACGCCCAACAGCGAAGCGTGCGCCAGCGTATCGCCGAAATAGGACATGCGGCGCCATACGACAAATGAACCGAGCGGACCGGCCGCCAGCGCCAGCATCACGCCGCCCAGCCAGCCGGGAAGTAAGAGTTCGAGCATTATTGTCCCTGTCCTTTACGCAAAACAATTCGTCCCTGCAAATCGTGACGATGGTTATGGTGATGACGGTAGATCGCCAGCTGCTCCGCGCCGCGCGGGCCGAACATGGCGATAAATTCTGGATGGCGGGAGACCGCTTCCGGTGTGCCGGAGCAGCAGATATGGTGATTCAGGCAGAGCACCTCATCGGTTTTCGCCATCACCAGATGCAGGTCGTGCGACACCATCAGCACCGCGCAGTTAAGCTCAAGGCGCAGCTGATTGATTAAATCATACAGCGCAACCTGGCCGTTCACATCAACGCCCTGCGTCGGTTCGTCCAGCACCAGCACGTGCGGCTGATTAAGCAGGGCGCGCGCCAGCAGTACGCGCTGCGTCTCGCCGCCGGAGAGTTTTTGCATCGGGGCATGCTGCAAGTGTCCGGCCTGTACGCGTTTCAGCGCCGGCAGGATATCCGCCTTACGCGCGCCGGGGCGCAGACGCAAAAAGCGCTCGACGGTCAGGGGCAGGGTCGCGTCGAGATGCAGCTTCTGCGGCACATAACCGATGCGCAGTTTTGCATCGCGTTTCAGCGTGCCGCTGTCAGGCGCGATCAGCCCAAGCACCACCCGCACCAGCGTCGATTTTCCGGCGCCGTTGGGGCCAAGCAAAGTCAGAATCCGTCCCGGCTCCAGCGATAATGAGATATTGGATAATACCTGGCGCTGGCCAAAACTGACTGAAATATTTTCCAGACTAATCAGTGAGCTCATAATTATTAAGACTTGCAGAAGTTATCGAATGTTATAATATCACAATCCATAACCCTGTCACGATGGATTGAAGCATTATGTTACAGAATAAAAAGGCATTATTTTCCCTGTTATTACCCCTCGGTTTTGCCGCTTCGCTTAGCGCGCCCGCCAGCGCAGCGGTTGTTACCTCCATCAAGCCGCTCGGCTTTATCGCCGCCGCCATCGCCGATGGCGTGACGCCGGTGGAGGTTTTACTGCCCGACGGCGCATCCGAACATGACTACGCGCTTCGTCCGTCTGACGTCAAACGCTTGCAGGGCGCGGATCTCGTGGTCTGGATAGGGCCGGAAATGGAGGCCTTTATCAGCAAAACCGCCAGCGCATTTCCCGCTGAGAAAAATCTTGAACTGGCCAGTTTACCGACGGTAAAACCGCTACTTATTACCGGCGCTGAAGAGGAAGATGAGCATCATGACGGCGATGACGATCATCATGATGCAGCGCATGAGCATCATCATCACGGGCAATATAATATGCACCTGTGGATGTCCCCGGAAATAGCGCGCCAATCTGCGGTTGCAATCCACGAAAAATTATTGGAACTTATGCCGCATAGCAAAGACAAACTGGACGCTAACCTGCAGCAATTTGAGTCACAATTGACGAAAAATGATGAGCAGATAGCGCGTCAGCTGGCGCCCGTTAAAGGGAAAGGATATTTCGTTTTTCATGATGCCTACACCTACTTTGAAAAACACTACGGTCTCACGCCGCTTGGCCATTTTACCGTAAATCCTGAGATCCAACCGGGCGCGCAGCGCTTACATCAAATTCGAACACAGTTGGTTGAGCAAAAAGCGACCTGCGTTTTTGCTGAGCCACAGTTCAGGCCGGCCGTCATCGATGCCGTTGCCAGGGGGACTCAGGTGCGTAAAGGTACGCTCGATCCGCTGGGAATGGGCATCAGCTTAGGAAAAGACAGCTATGTGAAATTCCTCTCACAGCTGTCGAGCCAGTATGAAAGCTGCCTGAAAGGAGCATGAGGAATTACTTAAAGTGCAACAGATAGCCCGCTCTGTCGCCCTGGCATTTAATAATCTGCCGCGACCCCACCGCGTTATGCTCGGGTCGCTCACCGTTGTTACTCTGGCCGTCGCAGTCTGGCGGCCTTATGTTTATCATCCGGGCGAAACCTCGCCCATTGTTAAAACCATCGAAATTGATAAAAACGAGCTGCGCACGCTGCTGCCCGAAGCCAGCGAGCCGCTCGATCAGTCTTCTCCCGCGCCGGAAGACGATCTGCCGAAAGATGAAATCGACGAAGATGTGACGGCGGAAGCCGGCACCCACGACTACGTGGTTTCCAGCGGCGATACGTTGAGCAGCATTCTCAACCAGTACGGCATCGAAATGGGTGACATTAGCCAGTTGGTGAAGGTGGATAAAGATCTGCGCAACCTGCAGGTTGGCCAGCAAATCTCCTGGACACTGACCGACGACGGTCAGCTGCAGCGCCTGACCTGGGAGATGTCGCGCCGCGAAACCCGCACCTACGACCGCGTCGACAACGGCTTTAAAATGTCCAGCGAGCTGCAAAAAGGCGAGTGGAAAAACAGCGTGCTGACCGGCGTGGTCAACGGCAGCTTCGTCACCAGCGCACAGCGCGCGGGGCTGAACAGCGCCGAAATCAGCAGCGTGATTAAAGCGTTACAGTGGCAGATGGATTTCCGCAAGCTGCGCGCTGGCGATAAGTTCAGCGTGTTGATGTCGCGCGAGGAGCTGGACGGTAAAAAGGAACAGAGTCAGCTGCTGGGCGTGCGTCTGCGCACCGGCGGCAAAGATTACTACGCGATCCGCGCCGAAGACGGCAAATTCTACGATCGCAGCGGCTCTGGCCTGGCGCGCGGCTTTATGCGCTTCCCGACGGTGAAGCAGTACCGCGTCTCCTCTAACTTCAATCCGCGCCGTCTGAATCCGGTGACCGGCCGCATCGCGCCGCATAAAGGCGTCGATTTCGCCGTGCCGATCGGCACGCCGGTGCTGGCGGTGGGCGACGGCGAAGTGGTACAGGCAAAACACAGCGCTGGCGCGGGCAACTACATCGCTATCCGCCATGGTCGTCAGTATATGACGCGCTATATGCACATGAAAAAGCTGCTGGTGAAACCGGGCGACAAAGTGAAGCGCGGCGACCGCATCGGTCTTTCCGGCAGCACCGGGCGCTCGACCGGGCCGCATCTGCATTATGAAATCTGGATCAACAACCAGGCGGTGAATCCGCTGACGGCGAAACTGCCGCGCACCGAAGGGCTGACCGGCAAAGACCGCTCTACCTACCTGGCGCAGGTCAGAGAAGTTCTGCCGCAGTTGAAGCTGAATTAAGACTGACGCCAGCAACGCGGGCGGCGCACATAAACGCCGCCCGTATTGCCGTTTTTTATCTGAATTCGTACAATTTCCCCGCGATTTATCTGCGATTTATCTGCGGTTTAGCGCCTGCCTGCGGTAACCGTTGCAAATTTACCTGCCCGCACTATCATTAGCCGCTTATTGACCGAGGCGAGTGCATGGAAACCAGCAAGAAAAAAAGCAATATCGAATTTATTCCCGTCTTTCAGAAGTCCTTTCTGTTGCCGAAATACTGGGGCGCCTGGCTGGGCATCGGCGCGTTTGCCGGTATGGCGTTGCTGCCGCCGGCGCTGCGCGATCCCATTCTTGGCGCGGCCGGTCGTCTGGCTGGACGCCTGGCGAAAAGCGCTCGCCGTCGTGCGCAAATTAATCTGCTTTACTGTCTGCCGGAACGCTCTGAAGCGGAGCGCGAGGCGATTATTGATGAGATGTTCGCCACCGCGCCGCAGTCGATGGTAATGATGGCCGAGCTGGCGCTGCGCAACCCGGAGCGGGTGCGCGAACGCGTGCGCTGGCACGGAAAAGAGATCATCGAGGCGATGCAGGCGAATAAAGAGAATGTCATTTTTCTGGTGCCGCACGGCTGGGCGGTAGATATCCCGGCGATGCTGCTTGCCTCGGAAGGGCAGATGATGGCGGCGATGTTCCATAATCAAAGCAATCAGCTTTTCGACTATATCTGGAACCGCGTGCGTCGCCGTTTTGGCGGCCGCATGCACGCCCGCAACGACGGCATCAAACCTTTTATCAGCTCGGTGCGTCAGGGTTACTGGGGCTACTATCTGCCCGACCAGGATCATGGCGCGGAGCACAGCGAATTCGTCGATTTCTTCGCGACCTATAAAGCGACGCTGCCGGCGGTGGGCCGCCTGATGAAGGTGTGCCGCGCACGCGTGGTGCCGCTGTTCCCGGTCTATAACGGCAAAACGCATCAGCTTGATATTTTTATCCGCCCGCCGATGGACGATCTGCTGGAGGCGGACGACCACACGCTGGCGCGCCGGATGAATGAAGAGGTGGAGATTTTTGTGCGTCCGAACCCTGAACAATATACCTGGATTCTCAAGCTGCTGAAAACGCGACGCGAAGGAGAAATTGAACCCTATAAGCGTAAAGAGCTGTTTCCGCGCAAAAAATAACGCCCGCTGCCTGCGCCAGCGGGCGGCTGTTTTTTGGCGGGCGCAGACGTGATGCCCGCGCCCGCCAGTTCATCAGGCTGGGTCGATTTTGCTGCGACGCTTGCGTTCGCGCAGGAATGCGGTCACCAGCACCAGCCACAGCAGGCCGCTCGCCAGATTGATCAGACTGAACCAGGCGGCGCCGCCGTGAAAATAGCCATATTTCGACAGCTCAATCCCCAGCGCAAACGCCAGAATGCTCACCATGCCTAACATCGCGGCGACGCTGCCTTTGCCCGCGGTGCTGGAAAAGAGCGTCAGACGATAGAGTCCGGCGTTCACCATCCCCGCGCCCCAGGCATAAATGCTCAGCCCGGCGGTCAGCCACAGATAACTGTGACGATCGATAATCGAGGTGAGCGTCGCCAGCATTAAGCCAGCAAGAATTGGCCAGGCGCCGAAGCGCAGCGGCCCTTCAATCGGCAGGCGGCTCGCCAGCCGACTCAGCGTCAGGTTGCCGGCTATCATCGCCAGGAACACCGGCAGCTGCAGCAGCGCATAGTCCATGCGCGTCAATCCTTCATCATGAATCAGGATCACCGGCGACAGGGCGACCCAGGCGAGGATCGGAATAAACACCAGGCCAATCGCCAGCGAGCCGCTCATCACCTGCCGATCGCGCGCCAGCGCCAGATAGGCGCGTCCCAGGCTTTTCAGACTGATGGAAACGCTGCGGTCGCCTGCGGTTTCAGGCATCGCGCGCCAGAGACCGATCAGCGCCACGGCGGCAAGAAGGGCGAATAGCCAGAACATGGTGCGCCAGTCGCCCACGGTAAGAAACGCGGCGCCCGCCAGCGGCCCGGCCAGCGGCGCCAGCAGGGCGACGTTCGCCATCAGCGCCATAATGCGCACGCTGCGCGCTTCGTCAAAGGCTTCCTGAATGGCGGCGTAGCCCACCGCGCCGATAAAGCAGAGGCTGGCGCCCTGGAAAAAACGCAGGGCGACGAACTGCTCGATCGAAGCGACCCAGTGCGTCATCGCGCAGCAGACGATAAAAAACAGTACGCCCGCCAGCATTACCGGGCGACGGCCATATTTATCGGAGAGCGGGCCAAGCAGCCATTGCAGCAGGATACCGCCGATCAGATAGGCGGTCAGCGAGGTGGAGACCCACTCGGCTCCAACATGGAATTCGCTGGTCACCAGCAGCATGCCGGGCTGGATCATATCGTGTGCGATATAGGTGGCGAATTCAAACAGCACCAGCGAAAGGGGAAACATCAAATGCCTGAAGGTCAGGCGGGAAACCGGGGTATATGCAGCCATGCAGGTATGCTCCAGAAATGTAAAAAACGCGACCGAAAAGGCAGTCGCGTCAGATGATAGCTAAAGGTGCGGCGTGGGTGACATCGCCCGCTCGCAAAGCCGCAAAGAGAGCATCCATGCCAGCTCTGCCCGCGGCGCGGGACGCTTTGCTCTCTGGTCTCTGTCACCCATATTTTAAATTTGTCAGCACGCTGACGCGGTTGCGTCAGTATAGCGATCAAAATAATACTACAGATGAATTATTCTTGATGCGCGTAAACGGCTATCGGGTTCGTCAGCTCGCCAGCGAACTTCAGATTTTCCGCCGGATCGGACAGGTTGATCATCTGCTGATTGTTCGCCAGCTGTAGCCGGTTCAGACAGGAGAGGGCGAAAGTGGGCGCAAAAAGATCGTAGCGGGCGAACTTGCTCGCCAGCTGCGGATGCGCCTGCTGATAGTCATGCACGCACTGCGCCACGCGCTGCCAGAAACGCGCCTCCGGCAATGTGCCGCTGTCGTCCAGAATCGCCGACACGAAGCGGAAAATACAGTCGAAGACGTCGGTGAAGATGGAGAGGATCTTCAGGTTGTCCGGTACGTCTACCGCCAGCCGCTGCGCCTTCTCCGGCAGTATCGCGTCCGGGTTCAGCACCGCGATCTCCTCGCCGATATCCTTCATATACGCGCTGACCGGCACGTTGTTCTCCAGCAGCAGGATCAGGTTTTCGCCGTGCGGCATAAACACGATATCGTGCTGATAGAAACAGTGCAGCAATGGGCTGAGATAGCAGGTCAGGTAGCGATCGATCCATGCCTCCGGGGCCAGACCGGAATCGGCGATCAGGGCCGGCAGCAGCGGCTGTTGATACTGATCGATATGCAGCAGCGACGCCATGGTCATCAGACGCTGGCCCGGCTTAAGCTGCGCGACCGGATTATCGCGCCACAGCGCGGCGAACATCTTTTTCCAGGCGGAATCGCCCTGAATGGCGCGTTCATAGTAGCGGTTGTGGTAGCCGATGGCCGCCACTTCGCGCAGGATGCGGAAATCGCACCGCTTCAGCCAGGCATCCTGGCTGACGACGCTCTCCAGCCACTGATTGACCGCTGGCGTAGTGGCCATGTAGTAAGGCGACAGCCCGCGCATAAAGCCCATATTCAGCACCGACAGCGCGGTTTTCACATAGCGCTTCGTCGGCTGGCTACGGTTAAAGAAGGTGCGGATCGACTGCTGCGCCTGATATGTATCTTCGCCTTCGCCCAGCCAGATAATGTCGCGCGCGGCGATATCGGGCGCGAACACCGTCAACAGCTTGTTCTGCCACTGCCAGGGATGCACCGGCATAAACAGATAATCCTGCGGATCGACCGCCAGCGCGCGCAGCCGATCGTTAAACGCCGCCAGCGTGCTGTCGCCCAGTTCCTCCTGCATCAGCCGCTGGTAGCTCAGCGTATCCAGACTGGAGAAGTGGGCGTTGCGCGTATGCACCGCCACCCAGATTAGACGGATCGGCGCGGCCGCCTCCGGCGCCCAGGCGAGATAGTCGCGCGCATCGAAGCCGATGCGGCCGTTGTTGGCGACAAAGCAGGGATGCCCTTCGGTCATCGAGGCTTCCACCGTCTGGAAATCCGCCTTCACCAGCGCCGCGCTATCCGGGTTGCCTTTTTGCAGCTTATAGACGCTGCTGCACAGCGTACTGGTGATCTCTTCCATATAGATCGCCAGCATGGCGGCGGGGATGCCGATCTGTTGTCTGAACTCGATAATAAATTGCAGCGCGTCCAGCGTGTGCGGCACGCCGTTTTCGCTTTTTTCCAGCGAATCGGCGTCGATCTGCCAGTGATCGAGCGCCAGCCTGCGGGCGCGGAATCGATAAACCGCTTCTCCGTCCGGTACCGCCAGCAGCCAGCCGTCGCGACCATCGGGCTGCGGGGCGATCAGTTTTTCATGGGCGAACTCGGCTATTGCCTTGCGCACCAGCAGCCGGTTAGCCAGCGCCCAGTTGTCGCCGGTAAGGTGGTGGCCGTGCGCGAGGGAGGTAGATGTCGTCATTGGTGATTGTTCCTGCTGTTGAGCATGCTGATAATCTTCGCGCTGGCAGAAGGCGAGCCACGCGGTTTTATGTCCCATATCGATGGTGTGCTGGTAGCGGAAACCGGCGCGCTGGTTCAGACGATGGATCTTCTCATTGCGTACGTCCGGCTCAACCACCACGCGCCGCACCTGCGGCAGGCTGAACAGGTAATCCATTACCGTACTGAACACCTGCCAGCTGAACTGTGCGACAGGCTTTTCCGCCGGCGCGATCAGGATATGCATCCCGTAATCGTCAGGGCGCGCCGGATAGTGTTTGCCCACCTCATCCTGCTGTGCCTGATAACATTCCATCAGGAAAACCGGCTCGCCGTTGCAGAGGCCGATAATCGCCGCCTGCGGATTGTCGGCGGTCAGCTGCTGATAGAAGGCGGCGACCTGTTCCAGCGTATCGTTCTGCATTCCCCAGAAGCGGGCGTAGTCCTGCGTCACCCAGCGGTGGATCAGCGGGACGTCTGCGGCGGTCATCGGCCGCAGGGTAAATTCGCCGGCCGGACGAGTGCATTGATATAACGTCGTCATGTTACAGCTCCGTCTCTGCCGGGAAGGTCTGGAAGGCGATGCGCTGCTCGATCGGATAGATTTCGCGTCCGGCGATCTCGCGGATCAGCACCGAGTTGCGGTAGCAGGCCATGCCGAGATCGGGCGTCACGAAACCGTGCGTATGCAGTTCAGCATTCTGCACGAACACCGCGTTATGACGATCGATGCTGTAGTTGCGCTGCACGTCGTAGCGTCCCTTTTCATCCCAGCGCAGGCGACTGGCGATGCCTTCGATAAACTGCGGCGGTTGATAGTGATAGCCGGTCGCCATCACCAGCCCTTCAGTGCGACGGGTATAGTGCTGATCCTGCTCGCGCTGATGCAGCGACAGCTCCAGCTCATCGTTCGGCAGACGGCGCAGACCGGTAAGCGCCGAGTTGGTGAACAGCCGCACCTTGAGGTCGCCATCCAGCTGCTTGATGTACATCAGGTCGTAAATATCGTTAATCAGGCTGCTGTTGATGCCTTTAAACAGGTTTTTATGACTCGCGTTCAGCTGGTCGCGCTTGTCAGGAGGCAGGGCGTGGAAATAGTCGATCCACTCCGGCGAGGTCATCTCCAGCGTCAGCCTGGTGTACTCCAGCGGATAGAAACGCGGCGCGCGCGTGATCCAGTTCAGCTGATAGTCGTACTGGTCGATGTCGCTCAGCAGATCGTAGAAAATTTCCGCCGCGCTCTGGCCGCTGCCCAGCACGGTGATTGAGCGCTGCGCCTGCAGCTTCGCTTTGTTGACCAGGTAGTCGCTGGAATGCACCACCCGATCGCGCAGCGGACGGCTGCACTCCGGCAGCCAGGAGACCGGGCCGGTGCCCAGCACCAGCTTGCGCGTCAGCCAGGTGCGGCGTTCGCCGCTGCGGGTATCGACGGTGTGCAGCTGATAGCAGGCGCGGCCTTCATCGTAGCTGGCGTACTCCACGCGCGTGTTCCAGCGCAGGTTGTCCAACTGCGAGCAGGCCCACTGGCAGTACTGGTTATACTCTTTGCGCATCAGGAAAAAGCTTTCACGGATATAGAAGCTGTAAAGCTTTCCTTTCTGCTTCATATAGTTCAGCAGGCTGAAGCGGCTGGTGGGATCGGCCAGCGTCACCAGATCGGCCATAAACGGCGTTTGCAGATGCGCGCTCTCCAGCATCATGCCTGTGTGCCAGTCAAAGCCGGGGTTCTGATCGAGAAACAGGCCGTTGATCTCATTCAGCGGCGCCGTAAGACAGGCGAGGCTGAGGTTAAACGGACCGACGCCGATGCCGATAAAGTCATAAATGGTGTCGTTCATCATTATGCCCTTACTGATTCGCTGCGTTGAGTGACAGGTTGTGCGACAGCTCGCGCCCATAGTGGGTGATCAGGGCGATCACATCTTCCATGTCGGCGACGCGGGTAGCCGGATTGAGCAGGGTGAATTTCAGGTACTGACGACCGTTCACTTTGGTGCCCGCCACGACCGCGTTGCCGGAGCGGAACAGCGCTTTGCGGATCTGCGCGTTGATTTCGTCAGTGATCTCGTCGCTGAGGCCCGGACGCGGAATAAAGCGGAAGACCTGGGTGGTCAGCTCCGGCGCGTGCAGCACTTCAATCGCCGGATGCGCCTGTAGCAGGCGGTGGGTTTGCTGCGCCAGCGCCAGCACGCTGTCAAAGGCTTCGCCCAGCTGCTGCGCGCCCATAATGCGCAGTGTCATCCACATTTTCAGCGCGTCGAAGCGGCGCGTGGTCTGGATACTCTTGTTCACCAGGTTGGGTGTGCCTTCCTGCTGCGCGCTGAGCGGGTTAAGGTAGTCGGCATGCACCGTAACGTGACCAAGATGCTGGCTTTCGCGCACAAAAAAAGCGCCGCAGCTGACGGTCTGGAAAAAGGATTTGTGGTAATCGACGGTCACGGAGTCGGCGCGTTCGATGCCCTGCAAACGCTGGCGATGCAGCGGCGACACCAGCAGGCCGCAGCCGTAAGCGGCGTCGACGTGCATCCACAGCTGATAGTGATGGCAGATATCGCTTATCGCCCGCAGCGGATCGATGCTGCCAAAGTCGGTGGTGCCCGCCGTGGCGACCACCGCAATCGGGATCAGCCCCTGCTGGCGGCACTGCTGGATCGCCTGCTCAAGTTTGGCGGCGTCCATGCGGTAATGGTCGTCATGATCGACGGCGATCACCGCGTCGTAGCCAAGGCCCAGAATCGCGGTCGATTTCTGAATGCTGAAGTGGCTCATCTTTGAGGTAAAAATTCGCCACTTGCCGGCTTCCGGCGGCAGACCGCGCTGCTTGATCAGGTGGCCCGGATGCTGACGCGCGCACCAGCTGTCACGCGCCAGCAGCATCGCCATCAGGTTGGACTGGGTGCCGCCGCTGGTGAAAATACCGTCTGAGCCGGCGGGCAGGCCGATGCGTTGTAGCGTCCAGTCGATCACCTTCTGCTCGATCAGCGTGCCGCCGGCGCTCTGATCCCAGGTATCCACCGAGCTGTTCACCGCGCTCATGATCTGTTCCGCCAGCAGCGAGGGCAGAACGACAGGGCAGTTGAGATGCGCCACATATTTAGGATGGTGGAACCAGACGGCGTCGCGCAGATAAACTTCAGATAACTCTTCCAGCGCCGCCTGCTCGTCGCCCAGCGGCGCATCAAGATCGATAGCGCGCAGCGCCGGCGCCAGCTCGTGCGGCAAAATGCCGCTAAATGGCTTTTCAGTTTGCTGCAGCTGCTGGCGGACCAAAGCCAGCGCGCTTAGGGTCTGCTGTGCATACTGTTCCAGCTGCGCCTCATTAAAAAAAAATGTTGCGCTGCTGGCGCAGGCGGCATTGCGATCTGCTGGCGTGCTATTTTGTGTTGTTGCGGAAACCAATCCCATTTCCTTGACCTTATTTTGGACGTAAGAACCCCGTGCCGTCATCAAATTTATGACGGCCCTGTACGCCTGATGCGTCACGGCATCAGTTAAATTTATTTAATGTATTGCCGGTATAGTCATAATGCCCGACAAGAAAGCGAAGCGAGAGAGATAACCTTTTTCAGCGGTAAACCTCCCATTTTATGAGGATAAATCCGTTTATGTTGCATGTATGCTGCAACTGATAATGTGAATGCGATTATAAATAGCAATCA
>NZ_JANION010000149.1:0-22004 GCF_024610815.1 Mixta sp. | reverse complement strand
GCTGATGCCGCGCCTGGGCGAGGACGATCGTCAGCGGCGGCTGGACGGCATCGCCTTTGCGCTGGTGGCGGGCGGGGCGGTCGGCTTTTACGACGGTTTTTTCGGTCCGGGCGCCGGCTCTTTCTATGCGCTGGCGTTCGTGACGCTGGCTGGCTTCAACCTGGCGAAATCCACCGCGCACGCCAAGGTGCTGAATTTCACCTCTAACCTCACCAGCCTGCTGTTTTTTATCCTTGGCGGCAAGGTGGTGTGGGGCGTCGGCCTGGTGATGCTGGTAGGGTCGGTCTGCGGCGCGCGTCTCGGCGCGCGCATGGTGCTGTCGCGCGGGCAGAAGCTGATTCGCCCGATGGTGGTGATCGTTTCGGTGGTGATGAGCAGCAAGCTGCTGTATGAAGATTACGGCGCCGCCATCGGCCACTGGCTGACCCACCTCTGGTGATAATGCTCGTCAACCCGCGCGCTAAATGCGACAATTGCGCGTTTTTTTCAGCCGACAGTTATGGATATGAGTACAACGCACCGCTATCAGGACCTGATTACGCTATTCGATCGCTGCTTTCAGGACGATTTTCAGACCCGTTTAATCAAGGGCGACGATGAGCCGATCTACCTGCCGGCGGACGAAACGTCGCCCTGGCATCGCGTGGTATTTGCGCATGGTTATTACGCCAGCGCGCTGCATGAGATCTCGCACTGGTGCATCGCTGGCGCCGAGCGCCGCAAGCTGGTGGACTTCGGTTACTGGTATTGCCCGGACGGACGCGACGCCGATACCCAGCATCAGTTTGAGTCAGTTGAAATCAAACCGCAGGCGCTGGAGTGGATGTTCAGCGTTGCGGCGGGCTTCCCCTTCAACGTGAGTTGTGACAATCTCAATGGAGATTATGAGCCGGATCGCATCGCTTTTCAGCGTCAGGTTCATGCTCAGGTGATGCACTACCTTGAAAACGGCATTCCGGCGCGCCCGGCCCGTTTTATCGCTGAACTACAGCGTTTTTATCATACGCCCCCGCTGACGGCGGCGCAGTTTCCCTGGCCGGAAGATCTGCGCTGAACGGAGGCGCGACTTAATGAGGAATTGAGATGATCGCAGAATTTGAAACGCGTATTCTGGCCCTGATTGACGATATGGTCGAGCACGCCAGTGATGATGAGCTATTCGCCAGCGGCTACCTGCGCGGTCACCTCACTCTGGCGGTTGCCGAGCTGGAGCAGAGCGGCGAACATACCGCGGAAGCGTTGCAGATCCATGTACAGAACAGCCTGCAAAACGCTATCGCCGCCGGTGAACTCTCGCCGCGCGACCAGGCGCTGGTGATCGGCATGTGGGATAACCTGTTCCTGCAGGCGCGTCAGCCCGCCTGAACCGGACTGAAATATAAAAAAGCGGCCTGCGGGCCGCTTTTTTATTGTATGAAAAGCGCGTTAACGCAGGGGGGAGGCGACCTGCCTCGTTCCCCTTTACTTTACCGCCTTTCCTTTCAGCAGCTTACGCACCCAGTAACGATTCGGGCTTAGCGCGGCCAGCGTGGCGCGATCCAGCGGTAAAGGCTCGGCGCAAAGCTGCGCCGCCAGCACCTCGGCCGCCAGCGGACCGCTGCACAGGCCGCGCGATCCCAGCGCGCCCAGCACAAACAGGCCCGGCCATACCGGAGCCGGGGCGATCTTCGTCTGCTGCGCGCGCTGGCGCGGCAGATCCTGATAGCGCTCCAGCGTGGCGGCATAGTCGGGCAGGTTGCCGACAAACGGCAGATGATCGCGCGTAGCGCATCGCACGCCGTTACGCGCCTCGCCAGCGCTGACGTCGACTGCCTGCGTCCAGTCGCACTGCGGCAGACAGCGCAACAGGCGTTCGCGGTTCTCCTGTTGATCGTCTTCACGATACGCCACAGAGATATCGCCGCGGTGGTAGCTGGCGCCGATGCAGTGGGTGCCAAACGCCGGGCTGACCGGCGTCAGATAGCCCTCATAACACAACACCTGCTTCAAAGGCGCCAGCCCGGCGCGGGAAGGAACATGGCTCACCTGGCCGCTGACTGGATAGGCAGGCAGCTTTTCGCTTTGCGCCAGCGAGGTGATGGCGTGGCCGTTAGCCAGCACCACGTTCTTATACTGCGCCGTCGCGCCGTCGGCGAAGCAGAGCCGCCAGCCGCTGTCGTTAGCCTCCAGCTTTTCCAGTCGGTGCCGCCAGTGAATCTGCAATCCCTGCTGCTGAGCCAGCTGAAACAGCGCGGCGGTCAATTCGCCCGGCGCCAGCCAGCCGCCGGCAGGATAGTAGATGCCGCCGCAGCCGAGCGGCACGCCCGCCAGTCGCTCCGCCTGTTCCACGTCCACGCCTTGCGCCAGCGCTTCCGGCAGCTCCATCGCCAGCATCTGCTGGATCTTCTCCGCGCTTTTATCATCCCAGCCGAGCTGGGTAACGCCGCACCAGTCGTGGGCAAAATCGACCGGCAGCGCATCGTAAAGCCGCCGCGCAAAGCCGAAGGCGGCAGGGAAGAACTGCGCCAGCGCCGGATCGTGCTGATTCAGTAAAGGATAGAGCGCGCCCTGACGGTTGCCGGACGCGTTCTGCGCCGGCGCGTCGTCGGCGCAGTAAAGCGTGACCCGTTTGCCGCGTCGCAGCAGCGCCAGCGACAACAGCGCGCTGGCGACGCCGCCGCCGATGATCGCGATATCGTCGTCTTCGGCGGCGGAGCGCGCATACCAGGGCGCGGAGTGAGGCAGCTCAGGCGCCTGCGCCAGCGCGCCGCACAGCATCTCGCGCTTGTGGCCGTAACCTTTGCGTTTGACCGCATCGAAGCCCGCCTGTTGCAGGCCGCGACGCACAAAGCCCGCTGCGGTAAAGGTGGCGAAAGTGCCGTCGGGCCGCGCCAGACGCGCCATAGCGTCAAACAGCGCTGGCGTCCACATATCGGGGTTTTTCGACGGTGCGAAGCCGTCCAGAAACCAGGCGTCTACGCTGCGTCCCAGGCTGTCATCAAAATGGTGGATAAGCGTATTAACATCGCCAAACCACAGATCCAGCGTGACGCGCCCGCCGTCCAGCAGCAAACGATGGCAGCCCGGCAACGGCAGCGGCCACTGGCGGCGCAGCGCATCGGCCCAGGGCGCCAGTTCGGGCCAGCGCGCGTGGGCGGCGGCGAGATCCGCCTGCGCCAGCGGAAATTTTTCCATGCTGATGAAGTGCAGTCGCTGCAAGGCCGCCTGCGGCTGCGCCTGGTGGAAGCGATCGAAGGCGCGCCACAGCGTAAGAAAATTCAGGCCGGTGCCGAAGCCGGTTTCCGCAGCGACAAACAGCGCGCGCGGATGCGTGGTGAAACGGTCGGGCAAACCGTTGCCGCCCAAAAAGACATATTCAGTCTCTTCCAGACCGTTCTGATTAGAAAAATAGACGTCGTCAAATTCTCGGGATACAGGTGTACCCTGGTCGTTCCAGTCCAGTTTTGCGTGTTCTATCGGTGCGTTGTTCAACGGGAATGGCTCATTTATCAGGCAATGGCGGGATTTTATCGAGCCCGGTCATATCGCGCAAATTTATGCAATAATTTCGCTGATCGGACTTGTTCGGCGTACAAGTGTACGCTAAAGTGCGTGTCAAATCCTAATAGTGATATGGAAGAGGTATTTTAATGAAACGTGCTGTGATTACTGGCCTGGGGATCGTTTCCAGCATTGGTAACAACCAGGAGGAAGTCCTGGCATCTCTGCGTGAAGGCCGCTCTGGCATCACTTTCTCACAGGAGATGAAAGATTCCGGCATGCGTAGTCACGTCTGGGGTAACGTTAAACTTGATACCACAGGCCTCATTGACCGCAAAATTGTGCGCTTTATGAGTGACGCGTCCATTTATGCTTATCTCTCTATGGCTGAAGCGATTAAAGACGCCGGCCTGAGCGACGAGGTTTACCAGAATAACCCGCGTGTTGGCCTGATCGCCGGTTCCGGCGGCGGCTCTCCGCGCTATCAGGTGTTCGGCGCTGACGCGATGCGTAGCCCGCGCGGCCTGAAAGCGGTGGGCCCGTACGTGGTCACCAAAGCGATGGGCTCCGGCGTTTCCGCCTGCCTGGCGACGCCGTTTAAAATCCACGGCGTGAACTACTCTATCAGCTCCGCCTGCGCTACCTCCGCGCACTGCATCGGCAACGCGGTAGAGCAGATTCAGCTGGGCAAACAGGACATCGTTTTTGCTGGCGGCGGCGAGGAGCTGAGCTGGGAAATGGCCTGCGAGTTTGATGCGATGGGCGCGCTCTCCACTAAATATAACGAAACCCCGGAAAAAGCGTCCCGCACCTATGACGCCAACCGTGATGGTTTCGTCATCGCCGGCGGCGGCGGCATGGTGGTGGTTGAGGAGCTGGAACATGCTCTGGCGCGCGGCGCACATATCTATGCGGAGATCGTCGGCTACGGCGCGACCTCTGACGGCGCGGATATGGTTGCCCCTTCAGGCGAAGGCGCGGTGCGCTGCATGAAGATGGCGATGCAGGGACTCGATACCCCGATCGACTACCTGAACACCCACGGCACCTCCACGCCGGTCGGCGATGTGAAAGAGCTGGGCGCGATCCGCGAAGTATTCGGCGAACAGCAGCCTGCTATCTCCGCCACCAAAGCAATGACCGGCCATTCGCTGGGCGCTGCGGGCGTGCAGGAAGCGATCTACACCCTGCTGATGCTGGAGCACGGCTTTATCGCGCCGAGTATCAACGTGGAAGAGCGCGATCCGGCGGCGGAAGGAATGAACATCATCACCGAGCCGACCGAACGTAAGCTGACGACGGTGATGTCCAACAGCTTTGGCTTTGGCGGTACCAACGCTACGCTGACCATGCGTAAATATCAGTAAGCGACGCGTTATCATCAGCCCGGCATCCGCCGGGCTTTTTTTTGCCTGCGATCTCCCTGTCGCCAGGACGCTTTTTGCGAGACGGCGCGAATTCCGGCGTCAAGGGTGAAAAAAGCTGAACGCGCCGGTTGGTGCCGCGCGGATATCTCTATTACACTCCCTGCCAGCGTTCAACGCATCCGCGTCGCGCCTTTTTTCAGTTAACAATATCGTCATGATATTGCGTAAGCGTTCACGTTAACCAACGCACCCGCTCCGGCATTTGACGCCGGTCATAAGGGCGCGCGTGGCCGACATGCGCCTGCAATACTCAGGAGAACCGTGACGAATGTCCGAGACGACAATCCACACTTCAACAGGCAAGGCGTTAATCGCCTGCACCTCTTTCGCCGTCTTCTTAACCTATCTGACCGCCGGGCTGGCGCTGCCGGTGATCCCGCTGTTTGTGCATCAGGAGCTGGGCTACAGCAACCTGATGGTGGGCGTGGCGGTAGGCGTGCAATTTTTCGCCACGCTGCTGACGCGCAGCTTCGCCGGCAGGCGCGCTGACCGGCACGGCGCGAAAATCACCACCCAACAGGGCATGCTGGCGATCGCGCTGGTCGGCGCGGCCTATCTGCTCGCCGCCCAGCTGCCGCTGGCCGCCGCCGGAAAATTCGCGTTGCTGGTGGTGGGGCGTTTGCTGCTGGGCTTTGGCGAAAGTCTGCTGCTGACCGGCAATATGACCTGGGGGCTGGGGCTGGTGGGGCCGAAACGTTCCGGGCTGGTCATGTCCTGGAACGGCATGGCCATTTACGGCGCGCTGGCGGCAGGAGCGCCGCTGGGGCTGTGGATCCATGCGCGCTGTGGCTTTAGCGGGTTAGGCGTAGTGGCGCTGCTGTTGCCGCTGTTCTCGCTGGCGCTTAACGTCTGGATTCGTTCGGTGCCGGTGCAGGGCGGGGAACGCCCTTCGCTGTGGCGCGTGATTGGGCAGATTTTCTCGCCGGGCTGCGCGCTGGCGCTACAGGGCGTGGGCTTTGCCGCCATCGGCACCTTCACTTCGCTCTGGTTTGCGGAACGCAACTGGGGCAATGCCGGTTTCGCCCTGAGCGCTTTTGGCTGCGCTTTTGTGCTGGTGCGTATCTTTTTCGGCACGTTGCCGGACCGTCTGGGCGGCCGCCGCGTGGCGGTGGCGTCGCTGGCGATTGAGGTGGCGGGACTGCTGCTGATGGGGTTCTCTACCAGCGGAACAATGGCGCTGGCGGGCGCCGCGCTGACCGGCTGCGGCTGTTCGCTGGTCTTCCCGGCGCTTGGCGTTGAGGTGGTGAAACGGGTCGCGCCGCAGGTGCGCGGCACGGCGCTGGGCGGTTTCGCCGCCTTTCAGGATATCGCTTATGGCATCACCGGGCCGTTGACCGGCCTGCTGGCGACATCGTTCGGCTACGGCGCAGTCTATTTCGCCGCCGCCGTCTGCGCCGCGCTCGGCATGATGCTCTCGCTCTCGATTAGGCGTCAGCCTTAGAAAAGGGCGGCCAGCTTATTGACGCCAGCGACGATCTCCGCACGCTCCAGCGCGGCAAAGCCAAGCAGCCATCCCTGCTGAGCCGGGCGTTCGGCGTCGAGCCAGCAGGGAGCGAGACGCGGCAGCAGCAGCTGTTGCCGCGCCGCGCACTCTGTCAGCTTTGCCTCGTCTCCCTGACGCAGCAGGGCGGTCAGCTGTAAACCGCCGCGACAGGGCAGCAGCTGCAATTGGTCGGGCAGGCGCGCGCTCAGCTGCTCCAACAGCAGATCGCGGCGGCTCTGGTAAAGCTGGCGCATCAGACGCAGGTGCGCCGCATAGTGGCCCTGTTCGATAAAGGCGGCGGTCACCGACTGCGGCAGCAGCGCGCTGTGTCCATCCATCACGCTGCGCAGACGCAGCAGCGGTTCGATAAAGGCATCCGGCGCTACCATCCACGCCAGCCGCAGCGAGGGAAACAGCGATTTAGAAAAGGTGCCGAGATAAATCACCCTACCGTCGGGCCGAAGCCCCTGCATGGCGGGCATCGGCTGCGCGTCGTACCAGAATTCGCTGTCGTAATCATCCTCCACGATCCAGCTCTGCCGCTGCTCCGCCAGCGTCAGCCACGCCAGCCGCCTTTCCAGGCTGAGCGGCGCGCCGGTGGGATACTGGTGCGAAGGGGTCAGGTAAATAAGCCGCGGCGCGCCGTCGGCAGGCGGCACCGCTCCCTGCTCGTCGACCGTCACGCCGGTAATGCGCGCGCCGGCGTTGAGAAAAGCGTGATGCGCGCCCGGATAGCCGGGGTTTTCCATCCACACTTCTTCGCCATTATCCAGCAACAGCAGCGACAGCATCTGCAACGCCTGCTGCGAACTGGTCAGCACAATAATCTGCTCAGGTGCGCAGCGCACGCCGCGCGCCTGCGCCAGATAAGCGGCGAGCGCCTGACGCAGCGGCAGCCAGCCCTGCGGATCGCCGTAGCGCATCAGCACGCTGCCCTGCCTCTGCTGCCGGGCGGTAAGGCGACGCCACAGCTCATGAGGAAAAGCGCGTAGCTCCGGCGATCCCGCCGCGAAAGCCCACGGATAAAGCGGGTCCTGACAGCCTCCGCCAGCCACCACTCTGGCCGCGCGGCGTGAGAGCGTCACCGTCCGCGGCGCATGCGTAACGACATCTTTAGCGCCCGGCGCGCGCAGGGTAATCGCGACAAAGGTGCCCTTGCCGGTTTTTCGCGTCAGATAACCTTCGCTCTCCAGTTGGCTGTAGGCGGCCTCTACCGTTACGCGCGAAAGTTGCAGATCAACGGCCAGCAAGCGCGAGGAGGGCAGACGATTGCCCGCCGTCAGGCTGCCTTCGCCGATCGCCTGACGCAGCGCGTTACAGAGGCGATCGCGACGGGTAGCGCTGCTTTGCGCTGAATAAAGCATTAGAAGACGTGCGGTGAGGGCGGCCATAATAGGTCTTATCAATAAAGCGAAATGGGTATCTCGCATCATACCGATGCGCCGTTATGATGAAAGAAAAACCACAGGAGAAAAAATCATGACCCACGCTTCCGCCGTACTCGCTTTTCCACCGCCTGACGCCGCTGACAGCGCGGCATGGCTGGCGCGCAAGCTCGCTTACTACGCCGATGCCTGGGATGTCGCCGAAGATTTAGCCAACGGCATTGAGGATATTGTGGTGATCGACGCGCGATCGCCGCAGGCCTGGCGCGCAGGCCATATCTGCGGAGCTATCAACTTTCCTCACCGTGACATGACGCCGGAACGCCTGGCGCAGCTCGATCGCACGAAAGTTTACGTGACCTACTGCGACGGCATCGGCTGCAACGGCTCGACAAAGGCGGCGTGGAAACTGGCCAGCGCCGGGCTGCACGTTAAAGAGTTAATCGGCGGGCTCGATTTCTGGCGGCGCGACCAGCACCCGGTCGTCGAAGGAGACGCGTCGGGCGAATGGCCGCAGAGGACAGGGCGCAGCGACTGCGGCTGCTAGCTGGCGCGCTGCCCGATCAGAACAGCAGATACAGCAGCAGCGCGACCACCAGCAGGGCGATAAAGGTCGCCAGCACCGGACGGCCAGCCAGCGGCTGCAACGGCGCTGGCAGCCACGGAATCAGCGGGTTATAGATCGGCTGCGGGTTGATCTCGCTGTCGGCGCGTAGGGTTTCGCTCTCACTGACCCGCTCGGCGCGACGGGAAAAGAGCAGGTTCAGCAGATCCTGCGCCTGCGCTGAAGTCAGCACTGTTTGCGGCGTCGCCTGAAAACGCTGCTGGCTGTAATCTTCCAGCATTTGCTGCTCGGCGCGATCCGGCGGATGCTTCAGCGCCGCCTCCAGCATTTGCAGCGTTGGCGCATGCTGCTGGCTCAGAGTCTGACGCACCTGCAGATACTGCGTCAGCAGCGGGAAATGACGTGACGGGATCGGATCGCCGCTTTTCAGACCCACCAGCTTCAGAGCGGCGTTCCATACCGATGTAGACTGCTCGCCGGTGGCGGCAGCCAGTTTTACCACCTGCTGATTCAGCGTTTGATGCTCAGCCGGCAGCAGGGTGCGATCGCTGTTGCGGCTCAGCTGCGGCTGCGGAATAGTCATCTGACCGTTTTGCAGCATGGTCAGCACCTGACGCAGCTGATCCTGCGACAGCGAACTGAGCACCGTGTGGCCAAACTGCTGACGGATAAAGTCGCTCACCGCCTGACGGTTGTTGCCCTGCGGCAACAGCTCGGTCAACTGCTGCAACAGCTGGCGCGTGGCGTGGCTGTTCTGCACCTGCGACAGCCTGCCGTTCAGGAAGTTTTCCGCGGCGGGAAAGTGGCGCGACTGTAGCTCGGCATCGTTTTTTACGCCGACCTCATGGCGCAATCCCGCCCACAGCTCAGGCGCTTTTAAGGCGCTGAGCGACATAATGCGCACCACCAGACGTTCCAGCGTGGTGCGCTGCGCCGGAGAAAGCGGTTGTTCGCCAGGCGTGCCGCCGCGAGGAGGCTGGCCAGGTACAGTTGTGCGATCGCCCTGGGGCGCGCCGGGGCCAGTAAGAGGTTGCATGGCGGAATCCTTAAAACGGCGGGTCAAAATCCGGGGCGCGCCGGAAAAGTGGAGTAGGGCGCTATGATACCAATCCTGACACAGAAAAATCCAGGGGCGAGGCGGGTGTCGCGGCGTGATTTTTCCCTGACGGGTCAGCTTCTCGCCGACGCAGCGGCCGCCAGCCGCGTCGGGAGAAAAATCACAGCGTCGCGGGCTCAGGCGGCGGCGTCTTTTTCCGCTGCCGAAACTGCGCGGCGGTTAAAAAGCGGCGTACGCAGACGCTGCGCGATAATCACGCCCAGCAGCGTGACGCCGCCGCCGATAAAGTGATAGCTGTGCAGCGTTTCATGCAGAAACAGCACGGCGATAACGGCAGTAAAAATCGGCACCAGATTCATAAAAATGCTGGTGGTGCTGGCGCCCATGCGCAGTACGCCCTGAATCCATAAAAACGGCGCGATAATCGAGGCGGGAATGCCGGCGAACAGCACCAGCGGAATATTCGCGGCGTTCAGGCTGATATCCGGCGCGTGCAGAAAGTTGGGCGTCAGCAGCAGCACGCCGAAGAAAATCTGCATATAGAGACTCTGCCAGCCCGGCAGGGCGATCGCCCAGCGTTTGGTCAGCACGCCGTAGAGCGCATAGGAGGTCGACGCGGCGAACATCATCAGCTCGCCGGTTCCCAGCCCATGCGTCAGCAGCTGCGCGGGATTCCCCTGGCTTACCAGCCAGATCAGCCCGCAAAACGAAAACAGCGTGCCGAGCAGAATGCCGAGCGTCGGCGCGACCCGTAAAATCACTACGCTCAGCAGCACCGTCAGCAGCGGGATCAGCGCGTTCAGTATGCCCATAAACAGCGCGGTGACGCTGTGCGCCGCATAATAGGTCAGGCACTGGTAGAGCACCATGCCCAGCAGACCCAGCACCAGCAGTTTCCACCAGGCCTTCGCCACCTCGCGGCGGTTGCGCCAGACGGCGGGCAGCACAAAGGGCGTCAGCGCCAGCAACGCCAGCAGCCAGCGATAGAAAGAGATCGCCGCCGGATCGATAGCGCCGGCGGAAAGTTTGCTGACAATGGCGTTAACCGACCAGATCAGCACGGCAAAAAGGGGAAAAAGAAAGCTCATCGTGATTATGCACCTCTTGGCGGATTGCGGGCAGTGTACGCTTGTCCGTTTTCAGACAGATAATTAAAATCTGACAAAATGATTCACCGACCGGACAGATCGCCGCGCCTTTTTTCGGAGAACGGATGGTTCAGCTTGTTTATCAGGAGCCGTCGCACGCCGACGACTTTCGTTTCTTTGTGCGCTACGAGCAGACCAACGCCCGCACGGAGTATCTGCCGCATATCCATCGCTGGGGTCAACTGATCTTCGTCGAGGGCAACGTGCTGCAAATTGAGGTCGAGGGCAAACGGCTGCTGACCCCGGCGGCGTTTCCGGTCTGGATCCCGCCGCAGCGCGAGCATGCCAGCTATAACCATAAGGATACCAGGCTGCTGACCTTTAACATCGCCGCCGGGCTCTGTGACGGCATGCCGCCGCAGCCCTGCCTGATCCAGGCCGGACCGATCGTGAAGGCGATTATGGATGACTTCGCCGCGCGTCAGCTGCATCTGCCGCAGACCGAGGCCGATTTACGCCTGTGCGAGGTGGTGCGCGACCGGCTGCTGCTGGCGCCGACCCAGGAGAGCTATCTGCCGCGGTCGACGGATAAATACCTGGCGCCGATTCTGCAGGCGCTGGAAAACCATCCCGGCGACAGCACCACTATCGCGCAGTGGGCGCAACGCGTCTACACTACCGAACGCACGCTGGCGCGCCGCTGTCAGGCGCAGCTGGGCATGTCGCTCAGCGAATGGCGGCAGCGGCTGCGCTTTCTCCACGCCATTTCGCTGCTGGAGCAGGGGCGCTCGGTGCAGGATATCGCGCTTGAGCTGGGGTACAGTTCCGCCTCTGCGCTGATCGTAATGTTTCAGCAGCAGGCGGGCACCACGCCGGAGCGCTACCGCGCCGGGCGGCGGCACGTTGCGGCATGAATTTCCGCGATGAGTATGGCAACATACTCCTCTTTTCAGTCGATGCAGGAAAGCCGTAGTGAAAATTCTGGTAGATGAAAATATGCCCTACGCCCGCGAGTTGTTCAGCCGCACGGGTGAGGTGATCGCGGTGCCGGGCCGCCCGATTCCAGCGGCGGCGCTGGATGACGCCGATGCGCTGATGGTGCGATCCGTCACGAAGGTGAACGAAGCGCTGCTGGGCGGCAAGGCGATTAAATTCGTCGGCACCGCCACCGCGGGCACCGACCATATTGATGAGGATTTTCTGGCGCGCCAGGGCATCGGCTTCTCCGCCGCGCCGGGCTGCAACGCTATTGCGGTTGTCGAATATGTCTTCTCCGCGCTGCTGATGCTGGCGGAGCGCGACGGCTTTCAGCTTACCGATCGCACCGTCGGCATTGTCGGCGTCGGCAACGTCGGCGGCCGCCTGCAAAAGCGGCTGGAAGCGCTGGGCGTGAAAACCCTGCTGTGCGATCCGCCGCGCGCCGATCGCGGCGACGCGGGCGATTTCCTGCCGCTGGAAACGGTGGCGGCGCAGGCGGACGTGCTAACCTTCCATACGCCGCTGTTTAAAGCGGGCCGCTATCAAACGCTGCATATGGCGGATGAAGCGCTGCTGCGCGCGCTGAAGCCCAACGCGATCGTCATCAACGCCTGCCGCGGGCCGGTGGTGGATAACGCGGCGCTGCTGCGGGTGCTGCAACAGCGCGACGATCTTAGCGTGGTGCTGGATGTCTGGGAGCCGGAGCCGGATCTTAACGTAGAGCTGCTGGCGCGCGTCGATATCGGCACCGCGCATATCGCGGGCTATACGCTGGAAGGCAAAGCGCGCGGCACGACTCAGGTATTCGAGGCCTGGACCCGCTTTCTCGGTCAGGCGCAGCAGGTGTCGCTGGAGACGCTGCTGCCGGCGCCGGAGTTTGGCCGCATCACTCTGCACGGCCCGCTCGATCAGGCAACGCTAAAACGTCTGGCACATCTGGTGTATGATGTGCGCCGCGACGATGCGCCGCTGCGCAAAGTCGCCGGTCAGCCCGGCGAATTCGACCGCCTGCGCAAGCAGTATCAGGAGCGCCGCGAATGGTCGTCGCTCTATGTGCAGTGCGATGACGCCGCCGCCGCCGCGTTGCTGAGCAAGCTGGGCTTCAATGCGGTTCATCAACCCGCATAACCCACGTTATTGCGTCTGCCGCCACGCCTCAGGCGGCAGGGGAATAATCTGAATCAACGGGCGGTGAATATCACCGCCTTCTGTTTTTATGTCATTGTCTGGAGTAAACCACCATGTCTGACGGCTGGAATATTGCGCTTTTAGGCGCGACAGGCGCAGTAGGGAACGCTTTACTGGAACTGCTGGCGGAACGCCAGTTCCCGGTGGGTGAGTTGTATCTGCTGGCGAGCGAGCGCAGCGCCGGAGAGAGCATGCGTTTCGACGGGAAATCGCTGCGCGTGCAGAACGCCGACGAATTCGACTGGTCGCAGGCGCAGCTGGCGTTTTTCGCCGCAGGCCGCGACGCCTCGGCACGCTACGCTGAAGACGCGGCGAGCGCCGGTTGCCTGGTGATCGACAGCAGCGATCTCTTTGCGTTGGAGCCGGATGTGCCGCTGGTGGTGCCGGACGTCAACCCGCAGGTGCTGGCGGATTACCGCAACCGCAATATTATTACCGTGGCCGACAGCCTGACCAGTCAGCTGCTGTGCGCCATCAAGCCGCTGGTTGAACAGGCGGGCCTGGCGCGTCTGCAGGTGACCAATCTGCTGTCGGTATCGGCGCAGGGCAAAGCGGCGGTCGATTCGCTGGCGGGCGAAAGCGCGCGTTTGCTGAACGGCGTGCCGGCGGAAGAACACTATTTTGGCCGCCAGCTGGCGTTCAACATGCTGCCGCAGTTGCCGGACAGCGCGGGCAGCGTCGCCAGCGAGCGTCGCCTGGTCGATCAGGTGCGCAAGGTACTACAGGACGAAGGCCTGCCGATCGCCGTCAGCAGCGTGCAGGCGCCGGTGTTTTACGGCAATGCGCAGATTGTGCATCTGGAAAGCCTGCGTCCGCTATCGGCGGAAGAGGCGCGCGACGAGCTGTCGCGGATGGATGAGATCGTGCTGTCGGATGAAAATGATTACCCGACCCAGGTCACCGACGCCTCCGACAACAGCAACCTGAACGTCGGCTGTCTGCGCAACGACTACGGCATCCCGGAGCTGCTGCAATTCTGGTCGGTCGCTGACAACATCCGCTTCGGCGGCGCGTTGATGGCGATAAAAACCGCCGAGAAGCTGGTGCAGGAGTATCTGTACTGATGACCGAGGCGGTAAACGGCGTCTGTAAACTGGCGCTTGGCATTGAATATGACGGCAGCCGTTATTACGGCTGGCAGCGGCAGCAGGAAGTGCGCAGCGTGCAGGCGCGGCTGGAGCAGGCGCTGTCGCAGGTAGCGAACCACGAGGTAACGGTATTTTGCGCCGGACGTACCGACGCTGGCGTGCACGGCACCGGACAGGTGGTGCATTTTGAAACCACCTCGGCGCGTAAGGATGCGGCCTGGACGCTGGGCGTGAACGCCAACCTGCCGGACGATATCGCCGTGCGCTGGGTTAAAGCGGTGCCGGAGGAGTTTCACGCGCGTTTCAGCGCCACGGCGCGACGTTACCGTTACGTGATCTACAATCACCGGCTGCGCCCGGCGATCCTGAACGGCGGCGTGACGCACTATCATCAGCCGCTGGATGCGGAAAGAATGCATCGCGCCGGGCAATGCCTGCTGGGTGAAAACGACTTTACCTCGTTTCGCGCCGTGCAGTGCCAGTCGCGCACCCCGTGGCGCAACGTGATGCATCTGAACGTCAGCCGTCACGGTGCGTACGTGGTGGTGGATATTAAAGCCAATGCGTTCGTGCACCATATGGTGCGCAATATCGTCGGCAGCCTGATGGAAATCGGCTGCGGCAACCAGCCCGAAAGCTGGATGGCTGAACTGCTGGCGGCGAAAGACCGCAAGCTGGCGGCCGCGACGGCGAAAGCGGAGGGCCTTTATCTGGTCTCCGTTGACTATCCGGCGCGTTTCGCCTTACCGACCCCGCCGATGGGGCCATTATTTCTCGAAGACTAATATTCAGGCGCTGCCGCTCGCTAAGGAAGAGTTATGGATCTAATCCGTTTTGTTGTCGATTTTATCCTGCATATCGATGTTCATCTCGCCGAGCTGGTGGCGCAGTATGGCATCTGGGTCTACGCCATTCTGTTTCTGATCCTGTTTTGCGAAACGGGCCTGGTGGTCACGCCGTTTCTGCCGGGCGATTCGCTGCTGTTCGTCGCTGGCGCGCTGGCCGCGCTGCCGACCAACGATCTTAATGTGCATGTGATGGTGACGCTGTTGACGATCGCGGCGGTGCTGGGCGATGCGGTCAACTATATGATTGGACGTCTGTTCGGCGAAAAGCTGTTCAGCAACCCCAATTCGCGCATTTTCCGCCGCAGCTATCTCGATAAAACCCACGCTTTTTACGAGCGCCACGGCGGAAAAACGATTATTCTGGCGCGCTTTGTGCCGATCGTCCGCACCTTCGCGCCGTTTGTCGCCGGGATGGGGCATATGTCCTATCGCCACTTCGCGCTGTTTAACGTGGCTGGCGCGCTGCTATGGGTGCTGCTGTTCTCCTACGCGGGATATTTCTTCGGCGCGCTGCCGATGGTGCAGGAAAACCTGAAGCTGCTGATCGTGGCGATTATTGTGGTTTCGATACTGCCAGGCGTTATTGAAGTGTGGCGCCATCGCCGTGCGGCGCGGCAGCAAAAACAGCCCTAAACCATCAGCGCTGACGGGTACGACCAGATTTTTATCCACAGCGCGAAATGGTTATGGTTTAATGGGCGACATTTATGGTCTGCTGAAGACGGCTTCAGCAGCAACAAGAAAAACTGGTTTCACCAGGTTCAAACAGAAAGGTCATCAATGAGCTGGATTGAACGAATTCTCAATAAGAGCACAATCACCCCATCGCGCAGAGCAAACATTCCTGAAGGGGTCTGGACAAAATGCGACAGCTGCGGGCAGGTGCTTTACCGTGCTGAGCTGGAACGCAACCTGGAAGTTTGTCCAAAATGCGACCATCACATGCGTATGCATGCGCGCGAGCGCCTGCACAGCCTGTTAGATCAGGGCACGCTGGTGGAACTGGGCAGCGAACTGGAGCCGAAAGATGTGCTCAAGTTCCGCGATTCCAAAAAGTATAAGGATCGTCTGGCTGCCGCGCAGAAAGAGACCGAAGAAAAAGACGCGCTGATCGTGATGAAGGGCACGCTGCACAGCATGCCGGTCGTCGCCGCCGCGTTTGAATTCGCCTTTATGGGCGGCTCGATGGGCTCGGTGGTAGGCGCGCGTTTCGTTCGCGCCGTCGAGCAGGCGCTGGAAGACAACTGTCCGCTGATCTGTTTCTCCGCCAGCGGCGGCGCCCGTATGCAGGAAGCGCTGATGTCGCTGATGCAGATGGCGAAAACCAGCGCCGCGCTGGCTAAAATGCGCGAGCGCGGTCTGCCGTACATCTCCGTGCTGACAGACCCGACCATGGGCGGCGTCTCCGCCAGTTTCGCCATGCTGGGCGATCTGAACGTGGCGGAGCCGAAGGCGCTAATCGGCTTTGCCGGCCCGCGCGTTATCGAACAGACGGTGCGCGAAAAACTGCCGCCGGGCTTCCAGCGCAGCGAATTCCTGATTGAAAAAGGCGCGATCGATATGATTATCCGCCGCCCGGAAATGCGCTTTAAACTGGCAAGCCTGCTGGCGAAGCTGCAAAATCTGCCTGCGCCGCTGCAGGACAGCGAAAACCGTCCTGAGCAGCCGGAAGCGGAAAGCCACGAGGCCTGACAGATGATGGAAAGGCGTCGCCCGCGGCGCCTTTCGCCAATGAACCGTAACCTTGTGAACGGGATCCATGGAAAATCTTCACCTTCCTCAAGCCACGTCGCCTCTGGCCACGTGGCTTTATTATCTTGAGCGTCTGCACACGCAGGCGATCGATCTGGGACTGACGCGTATCGAACACGTCGCCCGCACGCTTGATCTGTTAAAACCCGCGCCTTTCGTCTTCACTGTCGCCGGCACCAACGGCAAAGGCACCACCTGCCGCACGCTGGAAACGCTGCTGATGGCCGCTGGCTACCGCGTCGGCGTCTACAGTTCGCCGCATCTGCTGCGCTATACCGAACGGGTGCGCGTACAGGGCGATGAACTGCCGGAAGCGGCGCACACCGCCAGCTTCGCCGCTATCGAGGCGGGACGCGGCGACACCTCGCTAACCTATTTTGAATTCAGCACCCTGTCGGCGCTGCAACTGTTTAAGCAGGCGGCGCTGGACGTGGTGATCCTGGAGGTTGGCCTTGGCGGACGCCTTGACGCCACCAACATCGTCGACGCCGACGTCGCGGTGATCACCAGCATCGCGCTGGATCATACCGACTGGCTGGGCCCGGATCGGGAAAGCATTGGCCGTGAAAAGGCGGGCGTCTTCCGCGCCGGAAAACCGGCGGTAGTGGGGGAGCCCGATATGCCGCACACTATTGCCCAGGTAGCGCAGGAGAAAAGCGCTCAGCTGTTACAGCTGGGCCGCGACTGGCACTGGCAGGCGCAGGAGAGCGGCTGGCGCTTCAGCGATAGCCGCATCACCCTGGAAAACCTGCCGCAGCCGCAGGTGCCGCTGCCTAACGCGGCGACAGCGCTGGCTGCGCTTAGCGCCTCGGGCCTGAACGTCAGTGAAACGGTGATCCGTGAGCATCTGGATAAAGCCATCCTGCCGGGACGTTTTCAGACCGTGGCGCAGTCGCCGCAGGTGATTTTGGACGTGGCGCATAACCCGCATGCGGCAGCTTATCTCGCCAGTCGCCTGGCGCAGCTGCCGAAGCGGGGCGTGGTGCGCGCGGTGGTAGGCATGCTGCACGATAAAGATATCGCCGGCACGCTGGCCGCTCTCGCGCCGCAGGTGGATTGTTGGTATCTCGCGCCGCTGGAAGGGCCACGCGGTGCCAGCGCGGAACAGCTGCTGGCCGAGCTGAAAACCGATCGGGCGCAGTCCTTCGCCTCGGTCGCCGCCGCCTGGCAGGCCGCCATGCAGCAGGCGGATAAGCAGGATATTGTGCTGGTGTGTGGTTCATTCCATACGGTAGCGCACGTCATGGAAGCGATGGAAACGGAGAAGGGCAGTGGCAAGTAAGTTTCAGAACCGCTTAGTCGGCACGGTAATTCTGGTCGCCGTTGGCGTCATTGTCTTGCCAGGCCTGCTTGATGGCAAAAAGAAGCATTATAAAGAAGAATTCGCCGCGATCCCGCTGGTGCCGAAGCCGGACGATCAGCAGGACAGCGATATGGTGCCGCCGGTGACGCAGTCTCTGCCGACGCAGCCGCCGGAAGGCGCTGTCGCGGCGATAGGCGGCGGCAACAGCCATCCGTCGCAATCGGCGGATAGCGGATCGACCGTGCCGCAGCAGAACAGCGCGCCGACGGTAGTGACGCCGCCGCCGGTGCAGTCCGCGCCGCCGCTGAAGCCGCGCGCGGAGCAGACCCGGCCGCAGACGGTGGAAACGCCGAAACCGAAGCCGAAGCCGGTCGAACAGCCGAAACCGAAGCCGGCGGAGCAGCCTAAACCGGTTGAACAGCCGAAGCCGGTTGAGCAGCCGAAACCAGCGGAGCAAACCGCGCCGACGGGTCAGGCGTACGTGGTGCAGCTGGGCGCGTTGAAAAACGCCGCGAAGGTAAATGAGATCGTGGCGCAGCTGCGTCTTTCCGGCTATCGCGCCTTCACCGTGCCTTCCACGCCGGTACAGGGGCAGATCACCCGTATTTACGTGGGACCGGACGCCTCGAAAGCGAAAATGCAGGCGGCGATCGGCGAGCTGAAAAGCGTTTCCGGTCTCAGCGGCGTGGTGAAACCGTACAGCGCGCGCTAAGGCGCGACAGTCTTGTTCTGGTGGTCGGCCCTGCGTCATTTACGGCCGCAGGGTTGCCCCTCGTCAGCCCGCGCTGCGCTTTTTTGCGCCGGTTTTTTTATTTGTAAGGGGCAGGGAAAACCCTACGCAAACGTTTTCTTTTTCTGTTAGAATGCGCCCCGAACTGGATGCAGGGGCGCTGTCGCTGGAAGAGTTCATGGTCTGGATAGATTACGTCATCATTGGGATTGTTGGTTTTTCTGCTCTTGTCAGCCTGATCCGTGGGTTTGTTCGGGAAGCTTTATCGCTTATCACCTGGGGATGCGCATTCTTTGTTGCCAGTCATTACTATCCCTTCCTTGCTGTCTGGTTCACCGGATTTAACGATCAGCTGGTGCGCAACGGCATCGCTATCGCCGTTCTGTTTATCGCCACCCTGATTGTCGGGGCGATAGTGAACTATGTGATTGGCTCGCTGGTCGAAAAAACGGGTTTGTCAGGAACGGACAGAGTACTGGGGGTCTGCTTCGGGGCGCTGCGCGGCGTGTTAATCGTGTCGGCGATGCTGTTCTTCCTCGATACCTTTACCGGCTTTTCTAAAAGTCCGGACTGGCAGCAGTCTCAGTTGATCCCTGAGTTCAGTTACATCATCAGATGGTTTTTTGACTATCTGCAAAGCACGTCGAGTTTTTTACCCCGGTAATCGCGCCGGGTGTGCGGCCAATGAGGATATGACAACATGTGCGGTATTGTCGGTATCACCGGTTTTATGCCGGTCAACCAGTCGATTTATGACGCGTTAACGGTGCTCCAGCACCGTGGGCAGGATGCCGCAGGCATTTGTACCATCGATGCGCTGAACTGTTTCCGTCTGCGTAAGGCGAACGGGCTGGTCAACGATGTGTTCGAAGCTCGCCATATGCAGCGTTTGCAGGGCAATATAGGCATCGGTCATGTGCGTTACCCGACCGCCGGTAGCTCCAGCGCCTCCGAAGCGCAGCCTTTCTACGTCAACTCCCCATATGGCATTACCCTGGCCCACAACGGCAACCTGACCAACGCGCACGAGCTGCGCAAGCAGTTGTTTGAAAGCGGTCGCCGCCATGTGAACACCACTTCCGATTCCGAAATCCTGCTGAATATTTTCGCGCAGGAACTGGATCGCTGCCCGCATCACCCGCTGGAGGCGGATGACATTTTCGCCGCCGTCGCTGCGGTTCATCAGCAGGTGCGCGGCGCCTACGCCTGCGTGGCGATGATTATCGGCCACGGCATGGTCGCCTTCCGCGATCCTAACGGCATTCGTCCACTGGTGATGGGGAAACGCGAGCTGGACGGCGGACGCACCGAATATATGGTGGCTTCCGAAAGCGTGGCGCTCGATACGCTGGGCTTTGAGTTCCTGCGCGATGTCGCGCCGGGCGAAGCGGTCTATATCACGGTGAAAGGGCAGCTCTATACCCGCCAGTGCGCCGAGAACCCGCGCAACAATCCGTGCCTGTTCGAGTATGTCTATTTTGCCCGCCCGGATTCGTTCCTCGACAAGATTTCTGTCTACAGCGCCCGCGTCCGCATGGGCACCAAGCTGGGCGAAAAAATTGCGCGCGAGTGGGAAGACCTGGATATCGATGTAGTGATCCCGATCCCGGAAACCTCTACCGACGTGGCGCTGGAAATCGCGCGCATTCTGAACAAACCCTATCGTCAGGGCTTTGTGAAAAACCGCTATGTTGGCCGTACCTTTATCATGCCGGGCCAGCAGCTGCGCCGGAATGCGGTGCGCCGCAAGCTCAACGCCAACCGCGCCGAATTCCGTGATAAAAACGTGCTGCTGGTGGACGATTCTATCGTGCGCGGCACCACCTCAGAGCAGATCATTGAGATGGCGCGCGAAGCGGGCGCGAAAAAGGTCTATCTGGCTTCGGCTGCGCCGGAGATTCGTTTCCCGAACGTTTACGGCATCGATATGCCGAGCGCCACCGAACTGATCGCTCACGGTCGTGAAGTAGAAGAGATCTGCCAACTGATCAAAGCTGACGCACTGATCTTCCAGGATCTCGATGATCTGATCGAAGCGGTGCGCGAAGAGAATCCCGACATCGTTCAGTTTGAATGTTCGGTGTTTAACGGCGTTTACGTTACGAAAGATGTCGATCAGCAATATCTGGAATATTTGCAGTCGCTGCGCAACGACGACGCGAAAGCGATGGCGCGGCAGAACGAGGTAGAAAGCCTCGAAATGCATAACGAAGGGTAATTTTTCTGCGGGCCGGCTATCCGGCCCGCTGCTTTTCCGCCTTTTCCCCCTCGGTTTTCCCCACCGCGTAAGAATGTTCAGCCTTTATCGAACCTTTGTCTCGATCTCGCTTCGAATAACGGTTTGCTGTTAGTTTTGCCATGACAATGCCGTAAAAATCCCCCTGTTTTCATTCGATCTTCCTGTAACGCTGGGCGTATTAAGCGTTTTGCTAATAAGCTTGAATTCACTATTGATTACCGGCAACAGCACTCGGCTTGCCCGCTGAATAACGATATGCGAAGGTAAGGCGATAGTTTTCATCATAAGGATATGATGTATGAGCTTAAGCCTGCCTGGGAATAACCTTTATTATTTGCCACGCGATAATCTTGCGCCGGAAAAATATGAAGAGATAGTTAATCCTCTTTCCGCCTGGCCGCAGATTAAGAGTGAATATGTCTTTGACGATAGCCTGATGCCAGGTTTTCAGCTTATCAATATGCGCAGACGTGATTTTCATGGCTATACTAACCAGCTGCCGCCGCACGGCGCGCGAGAGCAGGAAAAGCTGAAAAGCATGCTGTTCTGTGGTGAAGTGGTAATGCTCAGCGGTTTTTCTGCCTCGCCGGGCTGGTTGTTTTATATTGACGATAATGGTGAACTGATTTGCTGCGATCCGCTGAGCTTTAAGTTTGACGGAGCGCAGCGGGTAATTCAGGAATATAAAAGATCGGTTGCCCGTAGAGATTATAGCAACAGCGGTGGAAAGCCGCGACCTACTGTTGTGCCTGCCCGTTCGGCTGAAATAAACAAGCCCGCTTCGCTCGAAGTTATTAATAGCAAAGCCGCGGGACGCCTGCTGGCCGCCGATGGGATTTACAATGGCAATATTGACGGGTTCCGAAAGACAGCCGAACAGCTCGGCGGCGAGGCGCCCGTTGGTTATAATCAGATTATGAATGACCAGACCAAAGGGTTGATCATTGCAGGCGCTTCCGTGGCGGCGGGCCTGACAATGGGACGGATCAATATTGGGGCTGGTAATCAAGGTTCTGTGGAAACGGTGAGAGCTGCCGTCGGGAAGAGCAGGCTACAAGTCAAGAATCTGGGTAACGTTAATGATTTCCTTTCTTCACAGTCAGCTCATATCAACAGAAAGTTAGGTGTGAAGATTGGACAAGGGCGCTTACCTTACGAAGCCAGTAAGGCTGGAATTGAGCAGGCAAAAGCAACGATAAAAGAAACTTTAGAAACGGCAACACAGATTGGCTCAATAATTCCAAATACTTCTGTTCGGGGCAAGTATGATCTTATTCATGTGTATAGCTCAAAAACGAACAGTACAGTGAGTTTGAGGATTTTGAGTGATGAAAAATATGAATTTGATACACTCATCCCAGAAAAGTCCTCGAAATTTTAAGGAGTATGATGA
>NZ_JANION010000032.1:0-16207 GCF_024610815.1 Mixta sp. | reverse complement strand
CCTTTGCGGGCCGTGGCCTTGACGACCCGCCAGGACCTTTGACTACACTGCCGGAGAGCAATAAACCGCAATGAATGCCTCACGCCGTACTTCGAAAAAAATTTTGCTGCTGATCCTTATCGCGCTGGTCGCCGTCGCTGGCTACTTCCTGTGGCCGTGCGGCAGCGACGGCGGCGCTGAAAACGGGCAAAACGCGGGCGGTCAGACGCAGCAGCGCGGCAAAGGCGGCCGACGCAATATGCCGCTGGCGCCGGTGCAGGCGGCCACCGCAGAGACACAGAGCGTGCCGCAATACTTTTCCGGGCTGGGCACCGTCACCGCCGCCAATACCGTTACGGTGCGCAGCCGCGTCGACGGACAACTGATGGCGATCCATTTTCAGGAAGGACAACAGGTTAAGGCGGGCCAGCTGCTGGCGGAGATCGATCCACGTCCTTTTCAGGTCGCGCTCACCCAGGCGCAGGGACAACTGGCGCGCGATAAAGCGACCCTCGCCAACGCCCGGCGCGATCTGGCGCGCTATGAAAAACTGGCGAAAACCAACCTGGTTTCGCAGCAGGAGCTGGATACACAGCGTTCACTGGTGAGCGAAACGCTCGGCACCATTAAGGCGGACGAAGGCAGCGTCGCCAGCGCCGAACTCAACCTGAGCTACAGCCGCATCACCGCGCCGATAGATGGACGGGCCGGCCTGAAGCAGGTAGATATCGGCAACTATATTTCCAGCGGCGACACCACCGGGCTGGTGGTGCTGACGCAAACGCACCCGATCGACGTGCTGTTCAGCCTGCCGGAAAACACCATCCAGGCGATTATTCAGGCGCAAAAGGCAGGTCAGCCGCTGCGGGTGGAAGCCTGGGATCGCAGCAACAGCACGCTGCTGACGCAGGGCGAACTGCTGAGCCTGGACAACCAGATCGATACGACGACCGGCACCATCAAACTCAAAGCGCGCTTCAGCAATGAAGATGACCGCCTGTTCCCCAATCAGTTTGTTAACGCGCGTCTTAAGGTCAACACGCTGCACGACGCGGTGGTGATCCCGACCGCCGCTCTGCAGATGGGCAACGAAGGCAATTTCGTCTGGGTAGTGAACAGCGACAATAAGGTCAGCAAAAAAAGCGTGACGCCGGGCCTGCAGGATAGCCAAAAAGTGGTGATCAGCGCCGGACTGGACGCGGGCGAGCGCGTGGTGACCGACGGTCTCGATCGCCTGACGGAAGGCGCGACGGTGGAAGTGGTGGCGCCGCAGTCAACGCCGCTTGCCAGCGAAAAAGCGACCCAGCCGGCAAAAGGCAGTCACGCTAAAGGAGATCGCGGTTGATGCAGGTGATGCCTCCTGTCGCCACCGGCGGCCCGTCCCGTCACTTTATTCTGCGTCCAGTGGCCACCACGCTGTTGATGGTGGCGATTCTGCTGGCCGGTATCCTCGGCTATCGCTTCCTGCCGGTCTCCGCGCTGCCGGAAGTGGACTACCCCACGATTCAGGTGGTGACGCTCTATCCCGGCGCCAGTCCCGATGTGGTGACCTCGGCGATCACCGCGCCGCTGGAGCGTCAGTTCGGTCAGATGTCCGGGCTGCAACAGATGTCGTCGCAAAGCTCCGGCGGCGCGTCGGTGGTGACGTTGCAGTTCCAGCTGACGCTGCCGCTCGATGTGGCGGAGCAGGAAGTGCAGGCGGCGATTAACTCCGCCACCAACCTGCTGCCGAGCGATCTGCCGAACCCGCCGGTCTACAGCAAGGTAAACCCGGCCGATCCGCCGATCATGACGCTGGCGGTGACCTCCACCAGCATGCCGATGACGCAGGTGCAGGATATGGTGGAAACCCGCATCGCGCAGAAAATTTCTCAGGTCAGCGGCGTCGGTCTGGTGACCCTCTCCGGCGGCCAGCGTCCGGCGGTGCGGGTGAAAATGAACGCGCAGGCGCTCGCCTCGCTCGGTCTCGACAGCGAAACGGTGCGTACCGCCATCGCCAACGCCAACGTCAACTCGGCGAAAGGCAGCCTGGATGGGCCGGAGCGCGCCATTACTCTTTCGGCGAACGATCAAATGCAGTCGGCGGAAGATTATCGCCAGCTGATCGTCGCTTATCGCAATAACGCTCCGGTGCGGCTTGGCGACGTCGCCACCGTGGAACAGGGCGCGGAGAACAGCTGGCTCGGCGCCTGGGCCAACCGCCAGCAGGCGATTGTGCTCAACGTGCAGCGTCAGCCGGGCGCCAACATTATCGCCACCGCAGACAATATCCGCAGCCTGCTGCCTGAGCTGACCGCCTCACTGCCCAAATCGGTGGACGTAAAGCTGCTTTCCGACCGCACCACCAATATCCGCGCCTCGGTGCATGACGTGCAGCTGGAGCTGATACTGGCGATCGCGCTGGTGGTGATGATTATCTATCTGTTTCTGCGCAACGTGCCCGCCACCATTATTCCCGCCGTGGCGGTGCCGCTGTCGCTGATCGGCACCTTTGCGGTGCTCTATCTGCTCGGCTTTTCGATCAATAACCTGACGCTGATGGCGTTGACCATCGCCACCGGCTTCGTGGTGGATGACGCCATCGTGGTGATCGAAAATATCTCCCGCTATATCGAACAGGGCGAAAAGCCGCTGGCGGCGACGCTGAAAGGCGCGGGCGAGATCGGCTTTACCATTATCTCCCTCACCTTCTCGCTGATTGCGGTGCTGATCCCGCTGCTGTTTATGGGGGATATCGTTGGCCGCCTGTTCCGCGAGTTCGCCGTGACGCTTGCGGTAGCGATCCTGATCTCCGCCGTGGTCTCGCTGACGCTGACGCCGATGATGTGCGCGCGCATGCTGAGCGCGGAATCGCTGAGGAAACAGAACCGCTTCTCGCGCGCCAGCGAAGCGATGTTCGATCGCATTATCGCCCTCTATGGCCGTTTGCTGAAGCGCGTGCTGAACCATCCGTGGATAACGTTGGGCGTGGCGCTGGCGACGCTGGTGCTGACGGTGCTGCTGTGGGTATTGATCCCGAAAGGCTTCTTCCCGGTGCAGGATAACGGCATCATTCAGGGCACCCTGCAGGCGCCGCAGAGCGTCTCTTACGCCAGCATGGCGCAGCGCACGCGCGACGTCGCCTCGATTATTGAACGCGACCCGGCGGTGCAGAGCGTCACCTCGTTTGTCGGCGTCGACGGCACCAATCCGGCGCTCAACAGCGCCCGCGTGCAGATCAACCTCAAGCCGCTGGATGAGCGCGACGACCGTATCCCGGCGGTGGTGGCGCGTCTGCAAAGCGCGGTAGCGCGGCTGCCTGGCGTCACGCTCTGGCTACAGCCGGTGCAGGATCTTACTATCGACACCCAGCTGAGCCGCACGCAATATCAGTTCACTTTGCAAACCGGCTCGCTGGATTCGCTCAGCGAGTGGGTGCCGCAGCTGCTGGCGCGTCTGCGCACGTTGCCGCAGCTGAAGGATGTCAGCAGCGACTGGCAGGACAAAGGGCTGGAGGCATACGTGAAGGTCGATCGCGACAGCGCCAGCCGCCTTGGCATCAGCATGAGCGATATCGATAACGCGCTCTATAACGCCTTCGGCCAGCGCCTGATTTCGACGATTTATACGCAGGCCAACCAGTATCGCGTGGTGCTGGAGCAGGATACCCGTCAGTCGCCGGGGCTGGCGGCGCTGAACGATATCCGCATCGCCACCAGCGACGGCGGCGCGGTGCCGCTCAGCACCGTGGCGCAGGTGGAGCAGCGCTACGGCGCGCTGGCGGTGAATCACCTCGATCAGTTCCCCTCCACCACCTTCTCGTTCAACCTCAACGAGGGCTACTCGCTGGGCGAAGCGGTGAAGGCGATCGGCGAAGCGGAGAAAGATCTGGCGATGCCGTCGGAGATAATGACCCGTTTCCAGGGCAGCACGCTGGCGTTTCAGGCGGCGCTGGGCAGCACGGTGTGGCTGATCGTCGCGGCGATCGTGGCGATGTATATCGTGCTGGGCGTGCTGTATGAGAGCTTTATCCATCCCATCACCATTCTTTCGACGCTGCCGACGGCGGGCGTCGGCGCGTTGCTGGCGCTGATGCTCAGCGGACACGAACTGGATGTGATCGCCATTATCGGCATTATTCTGCTGATCGGCATCGTGAAGAAAAACGCCATTATGATGATCGACTTCGCCCTCGCCGCCGAGCGCGAACAGGGCAAATCGCCTTATGAAGCGATCTATCAGGCCTGCCTGCTGCGCTTCCGCCCGATTCTGATGACGACGCTGGCGGCGCTGCTGGGCGCGCTGCCGTTGATGATCAGCACCGGCGTCGGCGCGGAGCTGCGGCGTCCGCTCGGCATCGCGATGGTCGGCGGCCTGATCCTCAGTCAGGTGCTGACGCTGTTCACCACGCCGGTGATCTACCTGCTGTTCGATCGTCTTGCGCACTACGCGCGCCGTCGTCTGCAACGTGGGGAGGCGCGTTCGTGAAGTTTTTCGCGCTGTTTATCTGGCGTCCCGTGGCCACCTGCCTGCTGACGCTGGCGATTGCGCTGGTCGGCATTCTCGGTTTTCGCCTGCTGCCGGTGGCGCCGCTGCCGCAGGTCGATTTTCCGGTGATCATGGTCAGCGCCTCGCTGCCGGGCGCCTCCCCGGAGACGATGGCGTCGTCAGTGGCGACGCCGCTGGAGCGCTCGCTGGGCCGCATCGCCGGGGTCAGCGAAATGACCTCCACCAGCTCGCTGGGCAGCACGCGCATCATTATGGTGTTTGACTACGACCGCGACATTAACGGCGCGGCGCGCGACGTGCAGGCGGCGATCAACGCGGCGCAGAGCCTGCTGCCGAGCGGAATGCCGAGCCGCCCAAGCTGGCGTAAGGCCAACCCCTCCGACGCGCCGATCATGATTATGACGCTGACCTCGGAGGACTGGACGCCGGGCCAGCTTTACGACTACGCCTCGACGCAGCTGGCGCAGAAGCTGTCGCAGATCGAAGGCGTCGGCGACGTCACCGTCGGCGGCAGCTCGCTGCCCGCGGTGCGCGTACAGCTCAATCCGCAGGCGCTGTTTAATCAGGGCGTGTCGCTCGACGCGGTGCGCGCGGCGATCGCCGACGCCAACGTGCGTCGTCCGCAGGGCGCGGTGGAGAACGGCAACCAGCGCTGGCAGTTGAAAACCAACGACGAGCTGAAAACCGCCGCCGAGTATCAGCCGCTGGTGGTGCACTACAACAACGGCGCGGCAGTGCGGCTACAGGATGTCGCCACGGTGACCGATTCGGTGCAGGATGTGCGCAACGCCGGGATGACCAATGCCAAACCGGCGGTGCTGCTGGTAATCCGTAAAACCGCCGACGCCAACGTGATTCAGACCGTGGACCGCATCCGCGCGGAGATGCCGGAACTGCGCGAGATGATCCCCACCGCCGTCAGCCTGGCGATCGCGCAGGATCGCTCTCCGACCATCCGCGCCTCGCTGGAGGAGGTGGAGCAGTCGCTGGTGATCGCCGTCGCGCTGGTGATTCTGGTGGTGTTTCTCTTTCTGCGCTCAGGCCGCGCCACGCTGATTCCGGCGGTGGCGGTGCCGGTATCGCTGATCGGCACCTTCGCCGCCATGTATTTGTGCGGCTTTAGCCTGAATAACCTGTCGCTGATGGCGCTGACCATCGCCACCGGCTTCGTGGTGGATGACGCCATCGTGGTGCTGGAAAATATTTCCCGCCATATTGAAGCGGGAATGAAGCCGTTGCAGGCGGCGTTGCAGGGGGTACGCGAAGTCGGCTTTACCGTATTGTCGATGAGCGTCTCGCTGGTGGCGGTGTTTATTCCGCTGCTGCTGATGGGCGGCCTGGTGGGACGCCTGTTCCGCGAGTTCGCCGTCACCCTGTCGGTGGCGATTATGATCTCGCTGGTGATCTCCCTGACGCTGACGCCGATGATGTGCGCCTGGCTGCTGAAGGAGAAGCGCGAGGAGAAGCCGAAACGTTTCAATTTCAACCGGCTGCTGCTGGGCCTGCAAAGCGGCTATGGCCGTTCGTTGCAATGGGTGCTGGCGCGGGCGCGCTGGACGCTGCTGGTGCTGCTGGCCACCATCGGCCTGACGGTTTATCTCTACATCACCATTCCGAAAACCTTTTTCCCGGAACAGGATACCGGCCGGCTGATGGGCTTTATCTCCGCCGACCAGAGCATCTCTTTCCAGGCGATGCGCGGCAAGCTGGCGGACTTTATGAAAATCATTCGCGAAGATCCGGCGGTGGACAACGTCACCGGCTTTACCGGCGGATCGCGCACCAACAGCGGTTCGATGTTTATCTCGTTGAAGCCGCTATCCGAACGTCAGGAGAGCGCGCAGCAGATTATCGCCCGCCTGCGCGCCAAACTGGCGAAAGAGCCGGGCGCCAGCCTGTTCCTGATGGCGGTGCAGGATATTCGCGTCGGCGGACGTGAAGCCAACGCCAGCTACCAGTACACGCTGCTGTCGGACAGCCTGAGCGATCTGCGCGAATGGGAGCCGAAAATCCGTCAGGCGTTCAGCAAGCTGCCGGAGTTGACCGACGTCAGTTCCGATCAACAGGACAAAGGCGCGGAAATGGCGCTGATTTACGATCGCGAAAGCATGGCGCGGCTGGGCATTGACGTGTCGGACGCCAACGCCCTGCTGAACAACGCCTTCGGCCAGCGTCAGGTCTCCACCATCTATCAGCCGCTGAACCAGTACAAAGTGGTGATGGAGGTAGACCCGCGTTACACCCAGGATATCGGCGCTCTCGACCAGATGTTTGTCGTCAACGACGACGGCAAGGCGATCCCGCTCTCCTGGTTCGCCCGCTGGCAGCCCGCAAACGCGCCGCTGTCGGTGAACCATCAGGGGCTGTCCGCCGCCTCGACCATCGCCTTCAACCTGCCGGAAGGGGTGTCGCTGTCGCAGGCGTCGGAGACCATCGAGCGCACCATGACACAGCTCGGCGTGCCCGCCAGCGTGCGCGGCAGTTTCGCGGGCACCGCGCAGGTGTTCAAGGAGACGCAAAACAGCCAGCTCTGGCTGATAATCGCAGCCATCGCCACGGTCTATATTGTGTTGGGGATATTATATGAAAGCTATGTGCATCCGCTGACCATTCTGTCAACCCTGCCTTCGGCGGGCGTCGGGGCGCTGCTGGCGCTGGAGGGGTTTGGCGCGCCGTTCAGCCTGATCGCGCTGATCGGCATCATGCTGCTGATCGGCATCGTGAAGAAAAACGCCATTATGATGGTGGATTTCGCGCTTGAGGCGCAACGCAACGGCGGCCTGAGCGCGCGGGACGCGATATTTCAGGCGTCGCTGCTGCGCTTCCGCCCGATCCTGATGACCACGCTGGCCGCGCTGCTGGGGGCGCTGCCGCTGGTGTTAACCAGCGGCGACGGCGCGGAGCTCAGGCAACCGCTGGGGATCACCATTGTCGGCGGTCTGGTGATGAGCCAGCTGTTAACGCTCTACACCACGCCGGTGGTCTATCTCTATATGGATAAGCTGCGTCGACGCAAACAGCCGCTGACGGTCACCGGCTAACCGCCGCCGGGCCGAACGGCCCGGTCGTTCGACGCGCAACAGAGGCGAATTATGAAGCAAGCACAATCCGCATCGGTACGCTGGCAGTTATGGATCGTCGCCGTCGGCTTTTTTATGCAGACGCTGGACACCACCATCGTTAATACCGCCCTGCCCTCGATGGCGCGCGATTTAGGCGTCGACCCGCTGCAAATGCATTCGGTGGTCGTCTCCTACGTGCTCACCGTCGCCGTCACGCTGCCGCTCAGCGGCTGGCTGGCGGACCGCTTCGGCGTGCGCAACATCTTCTTTACCGCCATCGTGCTGTTCAGCCTCGGCTCGCTGTTCTGCGCGCTGGCCGGATCGCTGGATCAGCTGGTGCTGGCGCGCGTGCTACAGGGGTTCGGCGGCGCGATGCTGGTGCCGGTGGGCCGCCTGACGGTAATGAAGATCGTGCCGCGCGAGCAGTATATGGCGGCGATGACGTTCGTCACGCTGCCGGGCCAGATCGGTCCGCTGGTCGGCCCGGCGCTGGGCGGGGTGCTGGTGGAATACGCCAGCTGGCACTGGATCTTCCTCATCAACCTGCCGGTCGGCGTTCTCGGCGCGATAGCCACGATGACGCTGATGCCGAACTATTCATTACAGACGCGCCGCTTCGACTTTCCCGGCTTTCTGCTACTGGCGGCGGGCATGGCGACGCTGACGCTGGCGCTTGACGGCCAGCACGGCTCCGGCAGCTCGCCGCTGGCGCTGGGGCTGCTGATCCTCGCCGGGGTTTTTTCACTGCTGTTCTACCTGATGCACGCGCGCAACAACGATAACGCGCTGTTCAGCCTGAAGCTGTTCGACAACCGCACCTATTCCATCGGCCTGCTGGGCAGCCTGACCGGCCGCATCGGCAGCGGCATGCTGCCCTTTATGACGCCGCTGTTTTTACAGCTTGGGCTGGGCTACAGTCCGTTTCATGCCGGGCTGATGATGATCCCGATGGTGCTGGGCAATATGGGCATGAAGCGGATTGTGGTGCAGATCGTCAACCGCTTCGGCTATCGCAACGTGCTGGTCGGTTCGACGCTGGCGCTGGCGGTCGTGGTTCTGCTGTTTCCGCTGGTGGCGCTGATGGGCTGGGTCTGGGCGCTGCCGGTGGTGCTGTTTTTACAAGGCATGGTCAACGCCATCCGCTTCTCGTCGATGAATACCCTGACGCTGAAGGAGCTGCCGGATAACCTCGCCTCCAGCGGCAACAGCCTGCTGTCGATGATTATGCAGCTGGCGATGAGTATCGGCGTCACGCTCGCCGGTTTGCTGTTGGGCGCCTTCGGCCATCATGCCGCAGCCGACAGCGAGATGGCGCATGAAACCTTTATCTATACCTGGCTTTGCGTGGCGCTGGTAATCGCGCTGCCCGCGCTGGTGTTCTGGCGCGTGCCGAAACAGTTCAGTAAAAATGCGGCGCTGGGCCGCGGGAGATCGTCACGTTAATGGAGAGACTGCGTTTTGGCATCAGCGCGAAACTGTTTTGCGCCATTTTTTCTACCTGCATGCTGGTGCTGATCACTATGCACTGGGGCGTGCGCCTCAGCTTCGAGCATGGTTTTATCGACTACATCAAACGCGGCAACGAGCAGCGGCTGACGCTGCTGAGCGAGGCGCTGGCGGATCAGTATCAGCAGCACGGCAGCTGGGCGTTTTTACGCAACAACAACCGGCTGATGTTTTCGATCCTGCGTTCGCTTGAGCAGAACCCCGATGCCAATACGCATCTGCCGCCGCACGGCTGGCGCACCCAGTTCTGGATTATCGATCAGCGCTATCGCGTGCTGGTCGGCCCGCATTCGCCGGTGCCGCCGGAGGGCATTCGCCATACCATCACCACCGACAGCGGCCATGTGGTTGGCTGGGTCATCGGCTCGCCGCCGGAGCGTCTGACGCGCAGCGCCGACATTAATTTCGATCGGCAACAGCGGCGCACCAGCTGGCTGATCGTCGGGCTGTCGACGCTGCTGGCGGCGGCGGTCACCTGGCTGATGTCGCGCGGCCTGCTGGCGCCGGTGAAGCGGCTGGTGGCGGGCACGCACCAGCTCGCCGCCGGGCACTTCACCAGCCGGGTGGCGGTCAGCAGCAACGATGAGCTGGGACGGCTGGCGCAGGACTTTAACCGTCTCGCCAGCTCGCTGGAAAAGAATGAGAGCATGCGCCGCGCCTTTATGGCGGATATCTCCCATGAGCTGCGCACGCCGCTGGCGATCCTGCGCGGCGAACTGGAGGCGATGCAGGACGGCGTGCGCAAGCTGACGCCGGAGGCGGTCAGCTCGCTGCTGATGGAGGTCGCCATCCTCACCAAGCTGGTGGACGACCTGCACCAGCTGTCGCTGTCGGACGAAGGCGCGCTCGCCTACCGTAAAAGCCCAACCGACCTGGCGGCGCTGCTGGAGCTGGTCGCCGGCAACTTCCGCGCGCGCTACGCCAGTCACGGGCTGACGCTGCGGCTGGCGCTGCCGGAGCAGGCGCCCTTTTTCGGCGACCCTGACCGGCTGATTCAGCTGTTCACCAACCTGCTGGAGAACAGCCTGCGCTATACCGATCGCGACGGCACGGTGAGCCTGGCGCTGCACGCCACCGCCTCAGGCTGGCGCCTGCTGATTGACGATTCCGCGCCGGGCGTGGCGGACGCGCAGCGCGAAAAGATTTTCGAACGCTTCTGGCGCTCCGAAGGCTCGCGCAATCGCGCCAGCGGCGGCTCCGGGCTGGGTCTGGCGATCTGCCGTAATATTGTCGAAGCGCATGGCGGCGCGATGTCTGCGGATCACTCTGATTTAGGTGGACTGCAAATCAGGGTAGAATTGCCGCACGATAAACTGTGAATAGCCAGCGATGAATGAATTTACCCAGCCGTTGATTCTGATAGTGGAAGATGAGCCGAAGATCGCTCAGCTGATGATTGATTACCTGCAGGCGGCCAACTACCGTACACACCATCTGGCGCGCGGCGATGAGGCGATCGCCTTTATTCAGCAGACGCCGCCCGATTTGATACTGCTGGATCTGATGCTGCCCGGACTGGACGGCCTCTCCGTCTGCCGCGAGCTGCGACGCTTTTCCGATCTGCCGGTGATTATGGTGACCGCCAAAATCGAGGAGATCGATCGTCTGCTGGGGCTGGAGATCGGCGCGGACGACTATATCTGCAAACCGTTCAGCCCACGCGAGGTGGTGGCGCGGGTGAAAACCATCCTGCGCCGCTGCCGCCGCACGCCGGAGGAGAACGCTGCGCCGTCGCCGCTGGTGATCGACGAAGCGCGCTTTCAGGCGAGCTGGGACGGCAAAACGCTCGATCTTACGCCCGCGGAGTTTCGCCTGCTGAAAACCCTGGCGCAGGAGCCGGGCAAAGTCTTTTCACGCGAGCAGCTGCTCAACCATCTCTATGACGATTACCGCGTGGTAACCGACCGCACCATCGACAGCCATATTAAAAACCTGCGGCGCAAGCTGGAGGCGCTGGATGCCGATCAACCCTTTATCCGCGCGGTCTACGGGATGGGCTACCGCTGGGAAGCGGATCTGTGTCGTTTGATCTAGCGCAATTTACATCATGGGTTCAGCGGCTTAGAATTCTTCACCTTTAACGGGCCGTCAATTTTTCTGACGTCGCCCGTCCGCAATATCTGACCTGACATCAGACTGAGAACGCTATGTTTAAACCGGAACTCCTTTCCCCGGCCGGCACGCTGAAGAATATGCGTTACGCCTTCGCCTACGGCGCAGACGCCGTATACGCCGGTCAGCCACGCTACAGCCTGCGCGTGCGCAACAATGAATTCAACCATCAGAACCTGGCGCTGGGCATCCAGGAAGCGCATGCGCTGGGCAAAAAGTTTTATGTGGTGGTGAATATCGCGCCGCATAACGCCAAGCTGAAAACCTTTATCCGCGATTTGCAGCCGGTGATCGATATGCAGCCGGACGCGCTGATTATGTCCGATCCCGGCCTGATTATGATGGTGCGCGAGGCGTTCCCGCAGATGCCGATTCACCTGTCGGTGCAGGCCAACGCGGTCAACTGGGCAACGGTGAAGTTCTGGCAGCAGATGGGGCTGACGCGCGTGATCCTGTCGCGCGAGCTGTCGCTGGAGGAGATTGAAGAAATCCGTCAGCAGGTGCCGGAGATGGAGCTGGAAATTTTCGTCCACGGCGCGCTCTGCATGGCCTATTCCGGTCGCTGCCTGCTTTCCGGCTACATTAACAAGCGCGACCCCAATCAGGGCACCTGCACCAACGCCTGCCGCTGGGAGTATAAGGTGCAGGAAGGCAAAGAGGATGAGATCGGCAATATCGTTCATCAGTATGAGCCGATTCCGGTACAGGACGTGACGCCGGCGCTCGGCGTCGGTCAGCCGACCGACAAGGTATTTATGATCGAAGAGGCGATGCGTCCCGGCGAATATATGACCGCCTTCGAGGATGAACACGGCACCTACATCATGAACTCCAAAGATCTGCGCGCCGTGGCGCACGTTGAGCGTCTGACGCGCATGGGCGTGCATTCGCTGAAGATCGAAGGCCGCACCAAATCCTTCTATTACTGCGCGCGCACCGCGCAGGTCTACCGCCGCGCGATTGACGACGCCGCTGCCGGGAAACCGTTCGACCCGACGCTGCTGGCGACGCTGGAAGGGCTGGCGCACCGCGGCTATACCGAAGGCTTCCTGCGCCGCCATACTCACGACAGCTATCAGAACTACGACTACGGCTATTCCGTGTCCGATCGCCAGCAGTTTGTCGGCGAGTTTACCGGCGAACGACGCGGCGAACTGGCGCAGGTGGAAGTGAAAAACAAATTCGCCCTCGGCGACAGCCTTGAGCTGATGACCCCGGCGGGGAATCTGCATTTCACCCTGACGGCGCTGGAGAATAACAAAGGCCAGCCGGTCGAGGTGGCGCCGGGCAATGGACATATCGTCTGGCTGCCCGTGCCGGCGGATCTTGATATTCAATTCGCTCTGCTGATGCGCAACCTGAACGGCACCACCACGCGCAATCCGCACGGCGAGGCGAAAAGCATCGCAGCGAATTAATTTCCCGCCGTTACGGATCTTAGAATCCGATCACATTAGCCGGCGCGGTTTGCAGTTAACATCGCGCTTGCTAAAACGAGCAAAAATAAACAGCAGTCTGTACCAGGAACCACCTCCTTCGCCCGCCCGGCTCCCCCGTGCGGGTTTTTCTTTGCGTACTGCTCTTAAAGCGTCCCCCGCCCGCACCGCTTTTTTCCGCTTCTGTGCTATAAACTCAGGGATACTGCGTAATTTGCTGCCAAGGGAAATAGCATGGAAAAACAGGCTTTGACACTGGTGATCCTGAATGGAAAAGGCGCCGGCAATGAGGCGCTGCGCGAAGCGATCTCTGCGCTGCGTGAGGAAGGCCATCCGATCGCGGTGCGCGTCACCTGGGAACAGGGCGACAGCGAACGTTATCTGCAGGAAGCGGTGCAGCTCAACGCCGCTACGGTCGTGGCGGGCGGCGGCGACGGCACCATTAATGAACTGGCGAACGCGCTGGTAAAAATCCCGGCGGCGGCACGTCCGGTGCTGGGCATTCTGCCGCTCGGCACCGCCAACGATTTTGCCACCAGCGCGGGCATTCCTGAAGATCCCGAAGCGGCGCTGCGGCTGGCAATCCTCGGCGAAGCCGTCAATATTGACCTGGCGTGCGTGAATCAGGCGCGCTACTTCATCAATATGGCGACCGGCGGCTTCGGCACCCGCATCACGACCGAAACGCCGGAAAAGCTGAAGTCGGCGCTGGGCGGCGTCTCCTACTTTATTCACGGACTGATGCGTATGGATACGCTGAAGGCAGACAGCTGCGCCATCAACGGCCCCAACTTCGCCTGGACCGGCGATGCGCTGGCAATTGGCGTCGGCAATGGTCGTCAGGCGGGCGGCGGTCAGCGTCTTTGCCCGCGCGCCCTGATCAACGACGGCCTGCTTGATTTAAGCGTCGTCACCTCGCAAGAGCTGCTCTCTACGCTGCTGCACTCAATAACCAGCGACGAACAGAACCCGAATATCATCGCCGCGACCCTGCCGTCGCTGACAATCACATCCCCAAACGAGATGACCTTTAATCTGGACGGCGAGCCGCTCAGCGGCACCAGGTTCCATATCGAAGTCCTTCCCGGCGCGCTGGCCTGTCGTCTGCCGCCGCAGTGCCCACTGTTAACCTGATCGTTCTCCCGCCCGCCGCTCTGCCAGGGCGGGCGCCTCGCCTTTTCTCTGCTCCGCCGGTTTGCCCCCTCTCACGTTTTTATGCTGCACCGCGCAGTGAATAAGCCTTTTCGTCGCGCATTACCGCGCAGCAATTTGTAAAAACTGTGTGATCACGATCGATCATTCGCCCTTCTTTACTTGTATGGTAGTACGGTGGCGCTTAAATTTCAGGCATTCACTGTCGCAATCCATAAAGGTCGAAAAATGAAGATTGTTAAAGCCGAAGTATTTGTTACCTGCCCCGGCAGGAATTTTGTCACGCTTAAAATCACCACGGATGAAGGCCTTACCGGCATTGGCGACGCCACGCTTAACGGGCGCGAACTGCCGGTCGCCTCCTACCTGAAAGATCATATCTGTCCGCAGTTGATTGGCCGCGACGCCCATCAGATCGAGGATATCTGGCAGTTTTTCTATAAAGGCGCCTACTGGCGTCGCGGGCCGGTCACCATGTCCGCTATCTCCGCCGTGGATATGGCGCTGTGGGATATCAAAGCCAAAGCGGCCAATATGCCGCTTTATCAGCTGCTGGGCGGCGCCTCGCGCACCGGCGTTATGGTCTACTGTCACACCACCGGCCGCACTATCGACGAAGTGCTGGATGACTATGCGCGCCATAAAGAGATGGGCTTTAAAGCGATCCGCGTGCAGTGCGGCGTGCCGGGCATGAAAACCACCTACGGCATGTCGAAAGGCAAAGGCCTGGCGTATGAGCCCGCCACCAAAGGCGACTGGCCGGAAGAACAGCTCTGGTCGACAGAGAAATATCTCGATTTCACGCCGAAGCTGTTTGAAGCGGTGCGCGAGCGCTTCGGCTTCGATGAGCATCTGCTGCACGATATGCACCACCGTCTGACGCCAATCGAGGCCGCCCGCTTCGGCAAGCGTATCGAAGATTACCGCCTGTTCTGGATGGAAGATCCGACGCCAGCAGAGAATCAGGAGTGCTTCCGCCTGATCCGCCAGCATACCGTCACGCCGATCGCCGTCGGCGAAGTCTTTAACAGCATCTGGGACTGCAAACAGCTGATTGAAGAACAGCTGATCGACTATATCCGCACCACCATCACCCATGCAGGCGGCATTACCGGCATGCGCCGCATCGCCGATTTCGCCTCGCTCTATCAGGTGCGCACCGGTTCGCACGGCCCGTCCGATCTCTCGCCAATTTGCATGGCGGCGGCGCTGCATTTCGACCTGTGGGTGCCTAATTTCGGCGTGCAGGAATATATGGGCTATTCCGAACAGATGCTGGAGGTTTTCCCCCATAGCTGGAGCTTCGATAACGGCTATATGCATCCGGGCGAGAAGCCAGGCCTCGGCATCGAATTCGACGAGAAACTGGCGGCGAAATATCCCTGGGAACCAGCCTATCTGCCGGTAGCGCGCCTTGAAGACGGCACGTTGTGGAACTGGTAAGGAGACAAGCATGAAAAGCGTTGTCATTGAACAACCGGGCGAGCTGCGTATACAAACGCGTCCGCTGCCGGAACCCGCCTCAGGCGAAGTGCGGGTAAAAGTACGCTACGCCAGCATCTGTGGCTCCGACGTGCATATCTGGCACGGCCATAATCCGTTCGCACGCTACCCGCGCGTGATCGGCCATGAATTTTTCGGCGTGATCGACGCCGTCGGCGCGGGCGTTGACGCCGGACGTATCGGCGAACGCGTGGCGGTCGATCCGGTGGTGAGCTGCGGCCACTGCTATCCCTGCTCCGTCGGGCGTCCCAACGTCTGCCGCGAACTACAGGTGATCGGCGTTCATCGCGACGGCGGCTTCAGCGAATATGCCGTGGCGCCGGCCAGCAATGCGTATCGCGTCCCGGACAGCATCCCCGATAAGCTCGCCAGCCTGATTGAGCCGTTCACCATCGCGGCCAATATCACTGCGTTTTTGCAGCCTGCCGCGCAGGATGTGGCGCTGATCTACGGCGCCGGGCCGATGGGGCTGACGGCGATTCAGGTATTGAAAGGGGTATACGGCGTACGCCAGGTGCTGGTGGTCGATCGTGTGCCGGAACGTTTGGCGCTGGCGCAACAAAGCGGCGCCGACGCGGTCTTTAATAACAGCGAGGTGCCGCTGGCCGCGCAGCTGGAAGGCGTACAGCCGACGCTGATTATCGACGCCGCCTGCCATCCTGCGATTCTGGCAGAAGCGGCGGCGCTTGCTTCTCCGGCGGCGCGCATCGGGCTGTTGGGCTTCTCCGCCGAGCCCTGCACCGTGACGCAGCAGAGCCTGACCAGCAAAGAGCTGTCGCTGTTCACCTCGCGCCTGAACAGCCACCGATTCTCGCAGGTTATCGACTGGATCGAGCGCGGCGCTATTCAGCCGGAAAAACTGGTCACGCACTACTTCCCGCTGGCTCAGGTCGAGCAAGCGATGACGCTATTCGAGAAAGACCCACGTACCTGTTGCAAAGTCATTTTGTCCATTGAATAAGCCAGGGG
>NZ_JANION010000144.1:0-30613 GCF_024610815.1 Mixta sp. | reverse complement strand
GTATGGAAACAGAAAGATGCATATTATAAAAGAAGAATATCTTGAAGATTATGCCATGAGACGGAAAAAATTCGTCTACGATCGCCGTATTCATCACAGCTATATCTTTATTGTCGGCAATGAAATATATACGGTTATTATTGGCAGCCTGACAGATAAGAACATATTTATCAGAGCGGGTTACGCTATGCCGGAAGGCGTTTCTTTTCCTGCCAACGGTATGGCGGAGGTTTATTTCGATACTTTCGACGGCATGGATTCACTCGGCGATTTCCGCCACGTTCATTTTGCAGGGCTTGGTAGTGCCGTTGTGCTGCAATCGGTTTCACTGGCATTAATTGCTCACTTTGAAGCGTTTAATATTGGCGGCTTTGTATTTCAGGCCGCTTCCGGCGGAATGATCGATTTGAACAGAAAAATTTCGCTGGAAGAGATCTATGACTACATGCTTGGGTTAAAAAACGAACCACGTTATAATCCGCTTACCGGGCTGCCCAAAAAAACACCTCGTCCGCTATTGCCAAAAGAGCTGCACGCCTGGAAATTACTGTCTGAGGGGAAAGCCTGTTATGTCGTCTTACAATAAGCACGCGCAGCCTGAACGCTTCGGCACTGCTCATCACGAGAAAAAAGCCATGCTGGAACTGCTGGCCACTGAGATGCAAATAGATTCAGACGCCGCTCTGCAAAATCTGAAAGCCAGTATTGAGGGCGATAAAAAGCACTCTTCTGCAACGCTATTACGCCGAAAACTTCAACAAGCGGCTCTTGTACGAGCGTTTCAAAACATTTAAAAAAGCTCCCCACAGCGTTCTTTATTGTCGACCTTTGGTCAACCGCCTTTGCCCTGCTGCTGTAAAGCCAACGGCGATATCGAAATCGAACTCTGAAGCGGGCCGCGGCCCGCTTTTTATGCCTTTCCGCTTATTCCTTCAGCGTTTCGACAATATCGACCCAGCCGTGGCCGGTGGTCACTTCCATACCGTGCAGCCAACGGCGCAGCATATTCATCGCCATCATCGCCACCAGCTCCTGTCGCGTTTTCAGCGTATGGCGCTGGTTGTTGAATCTTACCTGCTGAGCAAAAAGCCCATCCGGCGTTACAAGCGCAAAGCCGAGCTGCTCGTTTTGCAGCGAACCGACGCAGAGCGCGACGGCGGCCTGCTGCGTTTGCGCCCGCTGGCGCGCCCGGTGCGCCAGCTGCGCCAGGCTCTCTTCGCCAGCGGGCAGCACTTCGCCCGCCACGCTGGGCGCCTCGCCTGAAGCCAACTGCCACTGCAAAAGACCGGCGGTAAAGCGCTCGCTAATGGTCAGCGTCTGGCCGCGTTCCTTAAGCTGACGCGCCAGCAGCGCAGGCAGCCCTTCCGTGCCCTCAAACAGCGTGCATTCCGCCAGCTGTAGCCGTACCTGCTGCCACACCTGCTCCATCGCCACCCGCTGCGCGGCCGGGCCGGTCAGCTTGATTTCGATAATCGGCATCGAGGAGCGGTAGCCCATCACCACCCCGTCCGGCAGCGCCAACGGCTCCAGCTCCGCGGCCAGATCGCTCTCGCCGCGTCCGAAGGTGGTCAGCCGCAGGCAGAGCGGTGGTTCCGGCAGATCGAAACGCGCCTTCAGACGCGGCAGGATCTGCTGCTCGACCATCACTTTAAATTCCGACGGCACGCCGGGCGTAAAGAAAATCCAGCAATCATTGAGCGTGACGGCGAAACCGCAAGCAGTGCCGACCGGGTTATCGATCATCTCGCTTCCCGCAGGAATTTCCGCCTGTTTGCGGTTGCTGGGCGCCATGGGTCGTCCACGGCTGGCGAAGAAGGCTTCGATTTTCTCCAGCCACGCCGGTTGCAGCTCCAGCTCAACGCCGCAGGCGGTGGCGGCGGCCAGCGCGCTCAGGTCATCGCTGGTCGGGCCGAGGCCGCCGTTAACAATCAGCACGTCGGCGATACGACTGCGCTCCGTTAACGCCTCCACCAGCGCAGGCAGGCTGTCGCCGACGGTGGAACGGCTGCTCATCGGCAGCCCCTGCTGAAACAGCACATCCGCCAGCCACGCGGCATTGGTATCGATTATCTGGCCGTGCAGCACCTCATCGCCCGTTGAGAGCATTTCCACTCTAATCACGTCACGTCCTCCTGTGGTTAATGCTTTCACTGTAGAAAGGCGCGGTGACGAATACAACGTAAATCTCCCGGCGAGAAGCGTTTTCAGAGATGGCAGCGATAGCTTTTGCCAGATTGTCAGCGCAGCGGCTTTAACGGCAGAATGGCTTAAACAATAGGTTCCTCCAATTGAATTTTAAATTTAATTAGTTTTAACCTTTAACAATCACACCGATAGAGAACAGCCACATGAGTAAAAAAGGTCTTACTACCGCTTCAGGCGCGCCGGTTGCCCATAACAATAATTCCATGTCTGCCGGTCGCCGCGGACCGCTGCTGCTACAGGATGTCTGGCTGCTGGAGAAACTGGCGCACTTTGATCGTGAAGTGATTCCGGAGCGCCGTATGCATGCCAAAGGTTCGGGCGCTTACGGCACCTTTACCGTCACGCAGGATATCACCCGCTTTACCCGCTCTAAGCTGTTCTCTGAAGTGGGCAAGAAAACCGATCTCTTTATTCGTTTCTCCACCGTCGCTGGCGAGCGCGGCGGCGCCGACGCCGAGCGCGATATTCGCGGCTTTTCTCTGAAGTTTTACACGGAAGAAGGCAACTGGGATCTGGTGGGCAACAATACGCCGGTCTTCTATCTGCGCGACCCGCTGAAATTCCCCGATCTGAACCATGTGGTGAAGCGCGATCCGCGTACTAACCTGCGCAACCCAACTTATAAATGGGACTTTTTTTCCCATCTGCCGGAGTCGCTGCATCAGCTGACCATCGATTTCAGCGATCGCGGTCTGCCGCGCTCCTACCGTCATATTCACGGTTTCGGCAGCCATACCTACAGCTTTATCAACGATCGGCAGGAACGCTTCTGGGTAAAATTCCATATGCGCTGCCAGCAGGGCATCGAAAACATGATGGACGACGAGGCGGCGCTACTAATTGGCCGCGATCGTGAAAGTTCGCAGCGCGATCTGTTCGAATCGATTGAACGCGGCGATTTCCCGCGCTGGAAGTTCTACGTACAGGTGATGCCAGAGAACGAGGCGTCGCAAACGCCGTACAACCCATTCGACCTGACCAAAGTATGGCCGCACGCTGATTATCCGCTGATCGAGGTGGGCGAGTTTGAGCTGAACCGTAACCCGGACAACTACTTCGCTGAAGTTGAGCAGGTAGCGATGAGCCCGGCGAACGTGGTGCCCGGCATCGGTTTCTCGCCGGATCGGATGTTGCAGGGCCGTCTTTTCTCCTACGGCGACGCGCACCGCTATCGTCTGGGCGTGAACCACCATCAGATCCCGGTTAATGCGCCGAAATGCCCGTTCCACAGCTACCATCGCGACGGCGCGATGCGCGTTGACGGCAACAGCGGCAACGGCGCGACCTACGAGCCGAACAGCTTCGGCGTGTTCCAGGAGCAGCCGGACTTCAGCGAGCCGCCTCTGTCGCTGGAAGGCGCGGCCGATCACTGGAACCATCGTGAAGATGATGACTACTTCAGTCAGCCGCGCGCGCTGTTTAATCTGCTGAGCGAAGAGGAACATCAGCGCATGTTCGCCCGCATCGCCGGCGAGCTGGCGCAGGTGCCGGAGTTTATCCAGCAGCGTCAGCTGGCGCTGTTCCTCCAGGTTGACCCAGCCTACGGCGCAGGCGTGGAAGCGGCATTGCGAGCGCTGAAAGGCTAACATCGGCCATATCGCGCGGTCTGACTTTTCTGTCGCTGCGTTTATCGCTAAGTAGCCTGACAGCGGTAAAAGCCCGGCCCCGGCCGGGCTTTTTTATCTCTGCGCCGATGTCAGCGCGGCTGCGCCTGCAGCCATTGCGCCAGCCGCTGACGCGAGAGCTTAATGCCGCCGTCGCCTATATCCTCCGGCAGCCGCAGCCAGCGCTCTGGACGCTGAAAATTCGCCAGCTGCGGCTGCGCCCATTCCGCCACGCTTTCCGGTTGACAGCCCGCCGCCAGCATCAGCAGCGCGACCGGCCTGGCGCCCCACTCTTCATCCCGCTGCGGAATAATAAACGCCTGATTGACATCCGGGTGCCGCTGCAACAGATTTTCAATCGCTTCCGGCTGCACCGCCTCGCCGCCGCTAAAGAAAATGTTGTCCAGCCGCCCCAACACCTGCAGCTCGCCATCCTGCCAGCGGCCGCGATCGCGGGTATGAAACCAGCCCTGCGCATCGGTCAGCGGCCAGAGCCGGCCATCCCGCCAGTAGCCCTGAGCTAAGGTCGCGCCACGGAGCTGGATCTCTTCGCCGACGATACGCACTTCGCGTCCGGCCAGCGGTAATCCAACGCCCGGACGCCCATCGGCGCGTTTGGCGCACACCGTCGCCGCGCTCTCCGTCATGCCGTAGCCGCACCAGCAACGGATGCCCACCGCCTCGGCGCGCGCCACCAGTTCCGCCGGGATCGCGGCGCCGCCGAGCAGCACCGCTTTCAGCCCTGCCGGGCACCGCGCCTGCTGCAACAGACGCCACAGCTGCGTCGGCACCAGCGAGGCGAAGCTGCATCCTTCCAGCGCCTGCGCCAGCGGCGCGCCAGCCGCCGGGATCGTCATGCAGCCGCCTGCCAGCAGCCAGCGCCAGACGATCCCCTGGCCGGAAACGTGACAGAGCGGCAGCGACAGCAGCCAACACTCCTGCGCATTGAAATTCATCAGCTGATTAACGCCCGCCGCGCTGGCGATCTGCGCGCGCAAGCTGTGCGCCGCCGCCTTCGGCAGGCCGCCGGAGCCGGAGGTCAGCGTCAGGGTAGCGATAGCGTCGGGCTGCCAGACAAGCTGCGGCGGCTGCGCCGCCGTGCGCAGCGTCAGCGCTGGCGGACCACTGACGAGCGGCTCCGCCAGGTTCAGCATAAAATCCGGCGTTAAAGCCGTCAGTAGTGGATTAAGCGTTGCGGAGGGCAGCTGTGGATTGAGAGGCAGCAGCTGCGCGCCCGTTTGCAGCAGCGCCAGGCAGGCGAGCAACAACGCCAGGCTGTTTTTGCCGCGCAGCGCGACGCGCGAACCCGCGCGCACGCCCTGCTGCTGAAAGCCTGCGCTTAACCCGTCCAGCCGCTGCGTCAACGCGCGCCAGCCGATCCGCTCCCCTTCGGCGCGCAGCGCAATGGCGTCAGGCGTGACAGTCGCCCAGCGGCGCCAGGGAAAATCGCCGTTCAGTAAATCTGCGTCCACTGCGCCTGCTCCTGTAACGGGCGATCGCAGCCCGGCCAGCGCCGCACCAGCTGCTGACGCATCAGCGACAGCGTGTCCAGCCCCGGCGTCGACTGCGGCGTCAACCAGCAGGCCAGCCGCGCCAGCTGCGTTAAACCCAGGCTCGACTCCAGCGCGGAACTGACCACCGCCTCCAGGCCCAACTGCCGGGCGTCAGCAATGAGTTGGCGAACGCGAGCGATGGAACCGGTCAGCGTCGGCTTAATCACTACCGCCGCCACGCCCGGCTGTGTCCGCAGCGTGAAGCCCGGCTCGCGCAGCGTTTCATCCCAAGCGATGCGGACGTTGCAGTCGGCGGCGAAACGCAGGCTCTCTTCCGGCGTGCGGCACGGCTCTTCAATGAAAGCGATGCGCACGCGCTGCTGCGGCGTCAGCCAGCGGACAAACTGTCGCGCTTTTTCCGGCGTCCAGCTGCGGTTGGCGTCCAGCCGCAGCCGCAGCTGAGGCAGCGCGTCCAGCAACAGGCTGACCTGCATGCCGTCGCGCGCCGCTTCATACAGTCCCACTTTCATTTTGGCGCAGGGCGTAGCCTGCGCCTGTAACTGCAACAGCAGCGCATCCGGGTCGCCGTAGCACAGCGGCGCACTCTGCCAGCTGGCCGCGTTCGGCAGCACGCCATCAAGTTCGGCGCAGGCGCATGAGATGCCGAACGCCGCCGACGGCAGCGCGCTTTCTGCGGGGGACCGGCCGGTCAGCCAGTCGGCGATCCATGCAAGGCATGCCTGCTGCGCCTGCGCCAGCGTCTCGCTGCTGAAGCCCGGCAGCGGCGCGATTTCGCCCCATCCCTGGCGCCTGTTTTCCTGCAACAGCAACAGCAGCCCTTCCCGCTGCGTCAGGCGACGGTCGCGCAGCAGCACGCCGCTCTCCATCGGAATGGCGTAGCGCCACAGTTTCGCCTGGCGCATCAGGGGTTGCGCCGGAACTGGCTGAAATCGGGCTGGCGCTTCTGGTTGAAGGCGTTACGCCCCTCCTGGCCCTCTTCGGTCATATAAAAGAGCATGGTGGCGTTACCGGCCAGCTCCTGGAGTCCCGCCTGGCCGTCACAGTCGGCGTTGAGCGCCGCCTTCAGGCAGCGCAGCGCCATCGGACTGTTTCGCAGCATTTCGCGGCACCAGCGCACCGTCTCCTGCTCCAGCTGCGTCAGCGGCACCACGGTGTTGACCAGACCCATCTCCAGCGCCTGCTGCGCGTCATACATGCGGCACAGGAACCAGATTTCGCGCGCTTTTTTCTGTCCGACGATGCGCGCCATATAGGAAGCTCCCCAGCCGCCGTCGAAAGAGCCGACTTTCGGCCCGGTCTGACCAAAGCACGCGTTATCCGCCGCAATGGTTAAATCGCACAGCATATGCAGCACATGGCCGCCGCCGACCGCGTAGCCCGCCACCATCGCCACGACCGGCTTAGGGCAGCTGCGGATTTGCCGCTGAAAATCGAGCACGTTCAGATGATGGACGCCGCTCTCATCCCGATAGCCGCCGTAGTCGCCGCGCACCTTCTGATCGCCCCCGGAGCAGAAGGCCAAATCGCCTGCGCCGGTGAGGATAATGACGCCAATGCCCTCGTCGTAACGCGCATCCTGTAACGCCAGCATCATCTCCTGCACGGTCAGCGGCCTGAACGCATTGCGCACCTGCGGACGGTTAATGGTGATTTTAGCGATGCCGTCCGGCGATTTGTGATAGCAGATATCAACAAAGTCGCCGCTGCAGTCATGCCATTCAACGGGCGCCGCGAGCTGTGGGTCATCTGAGTTAAGCATTGCATTCTCCATAAGATCAGACAGGCTGACGCAGCAGCTGCGCCAGACAAAGGCTAAAGTCGACGGGGCTGGCGCGATGGGCGTTATGCCCGGCGGCGGCGATGGTATGCAGCGGCAATCGCGCCTGCTGCGCCAGCTGTAAAAACTTGCTGTCCCACTCGCCGCAGAGATAGCTGAAAGGAACCTTTAGTTCGCGCAGCTCTGGCAGCAGATTGGGCTGGCGGCTGAGCGCCGTGGCGTGCAGCATCGCCGCCAGCGACGGTCCATGCCCCGCCCCGCGCTGCGCCACCAGCTCGCTGCGCTGACGCGCGCACAGTTCGGCGAACAGCGGCTGGCGATACCAGGCCTCCAGCGTGGTGGTAAGGGGTACATCGCGGAAGCGGGCGATCCAGCGTCGTTCATGTGCCAGGCGCGCCTGACGCTCGCGTTCGTCGCTCAGGCCTGGATGTCCCGCCTCCACCACCAGCCCGCACAGACCCGGCAGCGCCGCCCGACAGGCGTAATACATCGCCACACGGCCGCCCATTGAATAGCCGATCAGCCAGTATTTACGGATCTGGTGATGGCGCAACGTAGCGCTCAGCTGTTCGCATAGCGCATCGAAGCCGCTGACGCGCTGGCTGCGCGATCCGCCGTGGCCGGGCAGATCGATGCTCAGCATCGGCCAGTCAGGGAAGGCCTGTTGCACCGACAGCCAGTCATCGGCTGAACCGAGAAAACCGTGCAGCCAGACCAGCGTCGGCTTGCAGCTGCGGCGGTGGCCCTGCCAGCGGGCATGAAGGATCATTGCTGCCCCCCCAACGCCACCAGACGGGCGAACGCCTCCGCGCCGCGATCCGGCGGCACGCAGAACTCCACCAGCGTCGCGCCCCGGCGCGTAAAGCCGCGGTGGACGGCTTCATGCAGGGTTTCCCATTTTTCAACGCGCCGGTAATCAAGGCCGAACATCTGCGCCGCCGGCGCGAAGCTGACGCCCTGCGGCAGCGTGAAAAAGGCTTCCCGTCGGTCGGGCGGCGTCGGCAGCAGGGAAAAGATGCGTCCGCCGTCGTTGTTAACCACGACCAGCACCAGCGGGATATCAACCTGGCGCAGCAGCGCCAGGCTGTTGAGATCGTAAAGGGTGGAGATATCGCCCAGCAGCGCCAGCGTGGGGCGCGGCGCGGCGCGTTGCAGGCCAGCGAAGGTGGCGATCAGGCCGTCGATGCCGCTGGCGCCGCGATTGGTACAGACCGGATAGCCCGCCGGCAGCTGCGCCAGCGCATCCGCCAGCCGCACCAGCAGACTGTTGCCGAGACACAGCTGTCCCTGCGGCGGCAGCAGTTCGGCCAGCCGGTGCGCCATCAGCGCCTCATCTTCCTCCGCCAGCAGCGCGCCGACCTGCTGCTGCATCGCGGCCGCCAGCGCGCTCAGCTCCGGCGCCCAGCAGGCGGCGTCGCGCGCCGGATGCGCCTGTAGCCAGACATCGATTTCGCTGACGATACGCCGCCCTGGCTGGCTGGCGGGATCGCGTCGTCCCGGCAGCGGGTCGATCAGCCACCACTGCTGCGGGCGCGCCTGCTGTTGCCACTGCAACAGCCGTTTGCTGACGAGGTTGCCGCCGAACTGCACCACCAGCTCCGCCTGCGTCAGCAGTCGCTGCGCGCGCGGGCTGTTGAGCCACAGATCAGCGCAGGGCAGCGGCTGACCGGTTTGCGACTGAATATCCGCCAGCAGTGGCCAGCCGAGCCTTTCCGCCCAGTTTGCCAGCGCGGCGCCCTCTTCCGCTTTTATTCTTCCTGCGATGACCACGCCGCGCTTTTCGCGCCAGCGCAGCCAGTCCGGCTGCGGCGCCTGCCCGTCGCCGACGCTGTGGCTAACCCAGGGAGTCTCCTGCTGCGGCCACTCCGCCAGCGGCGACAGCCAGTCACGCCACGCGTCGTCCTCCGGGCCATAGAGCGGTTCGGCGAAGGGACAGTTAACATGCAATGCGCCGGCGTGGGTGGCGGCAATCGCCTCGTCCAGCGTCGCCGCCAGCCAGCGGGCGCTGATATCCGGCGTCGGGCGCGGCAGATCGCAGCGGCGGGCGAAGTGCGAAAAGATGCCGGGCTGGGCGATCGCCTGGTTTGCGCCGCAGCCAATCAGCTCCGGCGGCCGGTCGGCGCTCAGGACAATCAGCCGTTCGCCGGTCAGCCGCGCCTCTATCACCGCAGGCAGCAGATTGGCGACGGCGGTGCCGGAAGTGACGATCAGCGCCACCGGCGCGTTAAGCCCTTTCGCCATGCCAAGGGCGAAAAAACCCAGTCCCCGCTCGTCAAAATGCGTGTGGCAGGCCAGCGCAGGTTCGTTTGCCGCCGCCAGCGTCAGCGGCGCGGAGCGCGAGCCGGGCGCGATGCAGATATGGCGCACCTGATGGCGCGCCAACGTCGCGATGATGACCTGCGCCCAGCGGCGGTTAAAGCTACTGACGGACATGCTTCCTCCCGAAAACCTTGACGGTAGATAACGATAAGCCGCGCCCGCGCTATTCGCCGGGCAGCAGCGCCGCCAGCGCGGCGATTTTGTTCTCCGTTTCCTGCCACTCCAGCAGCGGATCGGAACCGGCGACGATGCCAGCGCCGCCATACAGCCGCACCCGCTCGCCCAGCATCAACGCGCAGCGCAGCGTGACGCAGAATTCGCTTTTCTGTCGTGAAATAAAGCCCAATGACCCGGCGTACCAGTCGCGATCCAGCCCTTCGTGCCGCTGTAAAAAGGCGCGGGCGGCAGTGCGCGGCAGGCCCGCCACCGCCGCCGTCGGCTGTAGCCGTTGCAGACAGAGCGCATCGCTGCGGCTGCGCAGCTCGCCATGAATGCGCCGCCGCAGGTGCTGAACGTTGCGCAGGCGCACCAGCTCCACCGGCATCACCTCCAGCCCGCTGACCATGCCGTGCAGCCGCTGGCAGATATCCTCCATCACCAGCCCGTTTTCGCGGCGATTTTTCCCGTCGCGCAGCAGCCATTGCCCCTGCCGTTGGGCCACTTCCGGCTGGCTGTCGCATGCGACCGTGCCCGCCAGCGCCTCTGTCAGTAGTTCGTTCTGCTGACGCAGCCAGAGTCGTTCCGGGCTGGCGCAGACCAGCGCGCTCTCATCTTCGAGACGCAGCATGATTTGATAGCAGTGCGGATTGGCGCGGCGGCTGGCCGCCAGCAGCGCCTCAGGCGGCAGCGGACGGTCCCAGACGAGATTGGCGGTGCGCGCCAGCACCACTTTTTCCAGCACGCCAGCGTCGATGGTCGCCAGCGCGGTTTCGACCCGCCGACGCCACTCGGCCTGCTCCGGCTGGCACTGCCGTTCCCGCAGCGTTCCCGTCAGCGGCGGCAAGGGCCGTGACGGCAGCAGCTGTTGCAGAAAGCGCGCGGCGGCGCGCGCATCGTCGCGCAGGCAGCTGTCGCTGTGGAGAAACAGGGTCAGCCGGTCGCCGTGGCGATCGCGTCGCCACATCAGGCGCGGCAGAAAGAAGAAGCTGTTGGCCGCCTCAAAACGGTTGCCGCCCCAGATGCGCCAGTTAACCGGCAGATGACGACATGCCTGTTCCGCCTGATATAGCGTCTGATAACGGCGAATGGCGCCGCAGAGCGCCACCTGCTCCAGGCCGGAACGGTGCTGCCACCAGAGCTGGGGCCGGTGCGGCTGAGCGCTGAGCCAGGCGAGTGAGTCGCCAGCCGCGTCTAGGGGAACGGTAAGCGAGCGACAGCCCGCTTCGACGCTATCGATCTGCGTCAGCTGAGTGAGCAATGCGGCACAGGCGGCAGGAAGCGAATACACAAAACCTCCTTAAGCAAAAAGAGGTAGCTAGTGTAAAAGCGTCATCATCGCAGAATGTTGACGCAGGACAGTTCGACCGCGGTTTGCCCTGGCGGTTTATCCAGCGTAGCGTGAGCGTGAATCAGGAAATCAAAGGGGGTTGCAACGGTAAAAACAGACCAGCCCCTCTCCTTGCGGCCAGGGGCTGGTAAGACGGGGAAAGTTTAGCGGCGCGCCAGCAGCAGGCCGAAAACCAGACCGGCGGCTGCGCCGATGCCGATGCCCTGCCACGGTTTTTCGTGCACGTAGTCGTCGGCGCGGTAGGCCGCTTTTTTCGCACGATAGTAGTAAGAATCTGACGCTGCGCTAACGCGAGCTTTCACATCATGCAGCGCCTGCTCCGCCTTCGCCTTCAGTTCAATATATTTCTGATCGGTTGGATCGCCGGAAGATTTCAGCACCTCTTCCAGCGTTTCGGTGAGCAGGGTTAAGTCATCATCCAGGCGCGTTTCATGCGGCTCACGCGTTGCCTGAGCGTCGTCCGTTAATAGCGGATCGCGGTTTTCTTGTGAGTCAGTTGATACAGCCATTTTCTTCCTCCGTGTAAAACACATGCATGTTCAATAACTATAGACACTTTTTTCAGCGCTGCCTGTTCATCCTTCCAGGAATTCACTGATAACGAACGGCCGAAATCCGTTGGTTTATCTGAATAATCTGATAAATTTCCTGCGTACTGAATTTTTACCGCTCCCGTCTGTCGTAGCTGACTGTAGCCCGGGTCCCGCCGGGGAAAATGGGTGCAAAAGCACGACCTCTACACACTCGTTCAGCACAAGGAAATCGTTTCTGGCATGAATCGAAGAATGTTTATGAAAACGTCTATGGCATTTGCCGCCGTCAGCGGGATGTCCGGCTTATCTACGCTGTTCGCGCAGTCCGCCTGGGCGGAAGATGGCATTGCAGACGGCACCGCGACGCGCTTCGACTTTGAGGTGCTGAAGAAGAAAGCCGCCAATATGGCAAAAAAGCCCTGGGGCGGCGCGCCCGGCCCGTTGCCAGAAACGCTGGCGACCATGACGCCGCAGGCTTATAACGCAATTCAGTATGACGCCAACCACTCGCTGTGGAACGGCATCGACAACCGTCAGCTGGACGTTCAGTTTTTTCACGTCGGCATGGGCTTTAAACGCCGTATTCGCATGTTTTCGGTCGATACCGACAGCCGCGAAGCGCGTGAAATTCACTTCCGCCCGGAGCTGTTCAACTATCAAAACACCGCTATTGATACCAAACAGCTGGAAGGCAAAACCGATCTCGGCTTCGCCGGTTTCCGCGCGTTTAAAAAGCCGGAGCTGGCGCGCCGCGATATCGTCTCGTTTCTCGGCGCCAGCTATTTCCGCGCCGTGGACGATACGTATCAGTACGGCCTGTCGGCGCGCGGCGTGGCGGTAAACACCTTCAGCAACGGTCAGGAGGAGTTCCCCGACTTCGTGGCGTTCTGGTTTGAAACGCCGAAAGCGGAGGATACCACCTTTACCGTTTACGCCCTGCTCGACGGCGCCAGCCTGACCGGCGCCTATAAGTTCGTGATCCACTGCGAGCCGAAACGGGTGGTGATGGAGGTGGAAAATCACCTGTACGCGCGCAACGATATTCGTCAGCTCGGCATTGCGCCGATGACCAGCATGTTCAGCTGCGGCAACAGCGAACGCCGTATGTGTAATACCTATCATCCGCAGATCCACGACTCCGATCGCCTGGCGATGTGGTCCGGCAAGGGCGAGTGGATCGCCCGTCCGCTGAACAACCCGCGCAAGCTGCAGTTCAACGCCTATGAGGATGAGAACCCGCGCGGTTTCGGCCTGCTACAGTTGAATCACGATTTTGAAGATTATCAGGATGTGATCGGCTGGTATGACAAGCGTCCCAGCCTGTGGGTAGAGCCGGTTGGCAAATGGGGCAAAGGCGCGATCAATTTGATGGAGATCCCGACTACCGGCGAAACGCTGGATAACGTCGTTTGCTTCTGGCAGCCAGCCGAACCGGTTAAGGCGGGCAGCGAACTCGCTTTCCAGTACAAGCTCTACTGGAGCGGCCTGCCGCCGGTGCAAAGCGAGCTGGCACGCGTGGAAGCCACCCGTTCCGGTATCGGCGGCTTCCCGGAGGGCTGGGCGCCCGGCGAGCATTTCCCGGATGTCTGGTGCCGCCGCTTCGCCGTCGATTTCGTAGGGGGCGATCTGAAAAACGCCGCGCCGAAGGGCATCGAGCCGGTGATTACCGTCTCTGCGGGCACCATCAAACAGGTAGAGATTCTCTACGTCGAGCCGCTGAACGGCTATCGCATTCTGTTTGACTGGTACCCCACCAGCGACGCCGTCGATCCGGTGGATATGCGTCTGTTCCTGCGCACCAAAGAGGCGACGCTGAGCGAAACCTGGCTTTATCAATACTTCCCGCCGCCGCCGGACCAGCGCAAGTACGTTGACGACCGCCAGATGACGGTCAGCTAACCTGAGCGGCGAGGGAAACCTCGCCGTTTTTATTTCTCGCGCCGGAGAGCCGCGCGTTGGCGCGATGGCTCTTATACTGAAGGGTCACTATTTATGATGGAAAAAGGTGGGGAAAAGATGAGTGAGAAAAAACAGTTCGTCACGCTGGTCGGCAGCCTGCGCAAAGGCTCTTTTAACGCGGCGGTGGCGCATACGCTGCCAGAGCTGGCGCCTGAAGGGGTGACCATCAGCCATTTAGGTTCGCCGGGCGAATTTCCTCACTATAACGCTGATTTACAGGAAGAAGGCTTTCCGGCGGCGGTGCTGGCGATGGCCGGGGCGATCGCTAAATCTGACGGCGTGATTATCGTCACGCCGGAATATAACTATTCGGTGCCCGGCGTGCTGAAAAACGCGCTCGACTGGCTGTCGCGCGTGTCGCCCAATCCTTTCGCCGCTAAGCCGGTGCTGATCCAGAGCGCCTCGCCGGGCAATATCGGCGGCGCGCGCGCCCAATATCATCTGCGACAGATTCTGGTCTTTTTTGATGCGCGTGTGATGAACAAGCCGGAAGCGATGATCGGCCAGGTGACCGATAAGGTAAAAGACGGCGTGCTGGTGGATGACGCCACCCGCACCTTCCTCAGCAAGCAGTTACAGGCATTTGTTGATTTCAGCCGTTAAAACGCTAGCGGAGCGTCACGCTCCGCCCGCCTGAGGCTCCTGGCTCACCATGGCAATATGGGGAATATTATCCTCAAGGTAGATATCGCCTACCGACTTAAAGCCCATACGCATATAGAAAGCTTGTAAATGCGCCTGCGCGGAAAGCGCCTGCTGGCGACCGGGCCAGTGCTGCTGGCAGCTGAGCAGCACCTGCTCCATTAAGCGATAGCCCAGCTGTAAGCCGCGCGCCTCGCTGGTCACGATCACGCGGCCGATGGTCACCGGGCTGCGATCGTCAACCGGCGTCAACAGCCGCGCGCAGGCCAGTAGCCGCCCTTCGCCGGTGGCGAAGATATGGCGGTTGTCGCGCACTAAATCTTCGCCGTCGATATCTTCGTAAGGACACTGCTGCTCGACGATAAAGACCCGGTTGCGCAGCGCCAGAATCTCATACAGCTGCTGAATGTTTAATTCGCTGTGGTGCAGATCGTACCAGGTTAACTCCATTCTTTTCACTCCTGCAAACATTCCCCGGCTTTCCGGTCCGTATCCGTTTTATAACATCCCAAACGGACATAAAAACAGCGGCGGCGCTCTCGTTTCCCTGTTATATGACTGAAAAGCGCGAGCCATGGCCAAAAAAAGCCCTGTATCGCTACAGGGCTTTTTCGTCATAACGCAGATTACATCAGCGGCTGCGCCATCTGCACCAGACTGATCAGCGGCTGAGGATAAACACCCAGCAGCAGTACCAGAATAGCGGAGATCAGCACCACCACGCCGCCTGCGGTAAACGCCCAGTTAGCCGGCGTATCGCGGGTATGCAGTTCCGGCGGGCTGAGGTAGAGGCTGACGGTGACGCGCAGGTAGTAGTAAAGGCCAATGGCGCTGCCTAAGACGACCGCGCCGGTCAGCCACCACAGCGAGGCGTTGACGCCCAGCGCGATCACATAGAACTTGCCGATAAAGCCCAACGTCATCGGGATACCCGCCAGCGACAGCATCATTACCGTCATGACCGCCGACAGCACCGGACGATGCCAGAACAGACCACGGTAGGAGTAAAGCGAATCGGCGTCCGGCCCGCGATAAGGGCTGGACATCAGGCTGACCACGCCGAACGCGCCGATGCTGCTGAACAGGTAACCGGCCAGGTAAACGCCGGCGGTTTCCAGCGACATCTGATGCGACTGCACCGCAATCAGCGCCACCATCAGATACCCGAGGTGGGAGATGGAGGAGTAGCCCAGCAGACGCTTGATGTTGCTCTGGCTGATCGCCAGCAGGTTACCAAACAGGATGGAGACCACGGCGATGATCGCCAGCACGTTGCGCACCGCTTCGCTGTCGGTGGCTGGCGCGTACATAAACAGACGCATCAGCGCACCGAAGATGGCAATTTTACTGGCGGTCGCCAGGAAGGTGGAGACCGGCGCAGGCGCGCCCTGATAGACATCCGGCGTCCAGAGGTGGAACGGCACCAGCGACAGCTTGAAGCCCAGACCGATAATCATCATTCCCAGGCCTACCAGCAGCAGCGGCTGATGCAGCATGCTGTCGGTCAGGCTTTTACCCAGATCGACAAAGCTCAGGCTGCCGGAATCGGCATAGACCAGCGCGATGCCGAACAGCAGGAAGGACGAGGCGGCCGCCGACAGGATGGTGTACTTCAGCGCCGCTTCCAGCGAGCGCTTCTGACGGAAGGCATAGCCAATCAGACCGAACAGCGGCAGCGACAGCAGCTCTACGCCGATAAACAGCGAGGCCATGTGATTGGCGCTCGCCAACACCACGCCACCCAGCGCGGCGATCAACACCAGCAGGTAGAACTCGTCGCAGTTATCGCTGAAGCCCTGCAGCCAGGGATAGGCGAAGGTACAGGTCGCCAGGCTCGCCAGCATCACCAGACCGGTATAGAACATCGAAAAGCCGTCGACGCGCAGCAGCGGCGTGACGTCCATCGGCCCTGCCTGGCCGACAAACCAGAGTGACAACAGCGCGAGGTTGAGGCCAATTACGGTCAGCGTCGCATTGACAAAATGGTTGCGTCGCCACGCAATGGACAGCATCACAACCACCACCGTCAATCCGACGATCAACAGCGGCAGCAGCGCGATCAATTGTTGAGGAGTTATTGTCATGGCGAATTACGGCCTTGTAGTTGAAATTGAAGCGGTATACCACTGCTGAATGTTGCTCATTGCAGCGTGTGAGGTGTCCAGAATCGGCTGCGGGTAGATCCCCAACAGCACCAGCAGAACCACCAGCACCATAATCATAATGAACTCACGCGGGGACATGCCGCGCAGCGGCGTCTCCGACTTCGGCGCACCGTAATAGGCGCGCTGCATCATGATCAGCGAGTAAACAGAGGCGAACACCAGACCGAACGTGGCGATAACGATAATGGTCGGCACGACCTGGAAGCTGCCGGTCAGGATCATAAATTCGCCAGCGAAGTTGCCGGTACCCGGCATCCCCAGGTTCGCCACCGCGAAGAACAGCGACAGACCGGGAATCCACTTGATGCGTGACCAGAGGCCGCCCATCTCGCGCATATCACGAGTATGCAGACGCTCATAAAGCTGGCCGCAAAGAATAAACAGCGCCGCTGCGGAAAGGCCGTGCGCGATCATCTGCACCACCGCGCCCTGGAAGGCCAGCTGGCTGCCGGTATAGATGGCGATCAGCACGAAGCCCATATGGGAGATGGAGGTGTAGGCGATAAGACGCTTGATATCGGTCTGCGAAAAGGCCATCCAGGCGCCGTAGAAGATGCCGATAATGCCAAGCCACATTGCGACAGGCGCGAATTCCGCCGACGCGTTCGGGAACAGCGGCAGGCTGAAGCGCAGCAAACCGTAGGCGGCGGTTTTCAGCAGAATACCGGCCAGATCGACGGAACCCGCGGTCGGCGCCTGACTGTGCGCGTCCGGCAGCCAGCCGTGCAGCGGCACCACCGGCATTTTTACCGCGAAGGCGATAAAGAAGCCGAGCATCAGCAGGTATTCCACGGTGTGCGACATCGGGGTCTGCAACAGCGTTTCATAGTTGAAGGTCCAGACGCCGGTCGCGCGGTAATGCACGAACACCAGGCCCAGAATCGCAATCAACATCACCAGGCCGCTCGCCTGGGTATAGATAAAGAACTTGGTGGCGGCGGTAATACGGGTTTTGCCGTCGGACGCCTTATGTCCCCAGAGCGCGATGAGGAAATACATCGGCACCAGCATCATCTCCCAGAAGAAGAAGAACAGGAACATATCGATAGAGAGGAACACACCGATTACGCCGCCCAGGATCCACATCAGGTTGAGGTGGAAGAAACCCTGATACTTTTCGATTTCATTCCAGGAGCAGAGCACCGCCATCAGACCCAGCAGGCCGGTCAGCACCACCATCAGCAGCGACAGACCATCCAGCGCCAGGTGGAACGCAATGCCGAAGCGCGGTATCCAGGGAACGGAAAACTCAGACTGCCACTGCGGAAGACCGGCGGCCTGGGTCAGTGAATAGCCTCCCTGCAACCAGAGCTGCAGTGAAAGCGCCAGCGTCAGGCCCATTGTAATCAGGGCGATCCAGCGCGGCGTCCTGGCGCCTAAGCGCTCGGCGAGCCAGCAGAGGAAGCCACCGACAAACGGGATAACAATTAGCCAAGGTAATAACATGGCGGTTACGGTCCCTTTTCTAGTCCTGCATGAGCCGTCGGCAACCTTTGCCGCACGCGCTCAACCTCAGGTTTTTTCACAAGCTTATCGGGTGGGATGCGGCTAACCGCATCCCGCTCACTAACCTTACATCACCAGCAGCAGCGCCAGCACCACAACGGCGCCTACGCCCATGGAAGCGACATACCAGCGCAGATAACCATTTTCGCTTACCACCAGACCTTTGTTGGCAAGGCGAGACGCCAGCGCCGGGGTATTCAGCAGCGCGTTCAGCGGATCGCGCTTCAGCAGCCAGGCAATGCCCAGGTAAGGTTTAACGAAAATTTTGTCATACAGCCAGTCGAAGCCCCATGCGGCGAACCACCAGGTGCCGAAGAAGCGGCCCGGCGCGCTGTTCGCCACGCTGGAAACCAGCGTGCGCTTGCCGAGCCACAGCCAGGCGGCGATCAGGATGCCGACGATGGCGACCACGCCTGAGGCGATCTCCAGCGCAGTTTTCCCCGCTTCGCCATGATCGCCTTCCGGCAGCACGCCCGCCAGCGGCGGCGTGATTAACGCGCCGACGAAGGTGGAGAGCACCAGCAGGACGATCAGCGGCAGATGGTGAGTAATGCCTTTGCCCGCATGCGCATGAATTTTCTCTTCGCCGTGGAAGACGATAAAGATCATGCGGAAGGTGTAAATCGAGGTCAGGAAAGCACCGACCAGCCCGGCAACCATCAGGTTGACATGGCCATTTGCCAGCGCGCCGAACAGGATCTCATCCTTACTGTAGAAGCCTGCGGTCACCAGCGGCAGCGCGGCCAGCGCGGCGCCGCCCACCAGGAAGCAGACATAAACCAGCGGGATGCTTTTACGCAGGCCGCCCATTTTGAAAATGTTCTGCTCATGGTGACAGGCGAGGATCACTGAACCAGAGGAGAGGAACAGCAGCGCCTTGAAGAACGCGTGGGTCATCAGGTGGAAAATCGCCGCATCCCACGCCTGCACGCCCAGCGCCAGGAACATATAGCCGATCTGACTCATGGTCGAGTAGGCCAGCACGCGTTTGATGTCGGTTTGCACCAGCGCCGCGAAGCCCGCCAGCACCAGCGTCACCGCCCCGACGATGCCGACCAGATGCAGTACTTCCGGCGTCATCAGGAACAGGCCGTGGGTACGAGCGATCAGGTAGACGCCCGCGGTCACCATGGTGGCGGCGTGGATCAGCGCGGAAACCGGGGTCGGACCCGCCATCGCGTCGGCCAGCCAGGTCTGCAACGGCAGCTGCGCGGATTTACCCACCGCGCCGCCCAGCAGCATCAGCGTCGCCCATTGCAGCATGTGATTGTCCGCCGCGAAGTGCGCCGGTGCCAGTTCGACCATTTCACGGAAGTTCAGCGTGCCCAGTTCGTTGTAGAGAATGAACAGCGCGAACGCCAGGAAAACGTCGCCGACGCGGGTGATGATGAAGGCTTTCATCGCCGCTTTGCCGTTGTCTGGATTGGTGTAATAGAAGCCAATCAGCAGATAAGAGCAGAGGCCCACCCCTTCCCAGCCGAGATACATCAGCAGCAGGTTATCGGCCAGCACCAGAACCACCATGCTGGCGATAAACAGGTTGGTATAGGCGAAGAAGCGCGAGTAGCCCTCTTCCCCACGCATATACCAGGAGGCGAACATATGGATGAAGAAGCCGACGCCGGTCACCACCGACAGCATGGTGAACGAGAGGCCGTCGAGCGTCAGCGTGACGCCGATATTGAAGTTGTCGACATGCATCCAGGTCCAGAGCGCCTGGGTAAACGGCGCACGCCCCTGGTTAAAGAAATCGATGCCGACCCAGGCGGTGACCAGCGCCGCCAGGCCAATCGAGCCGACGCCCACGGTCGCCGACAGATTTTCCGACCAGCGGCCGCGCGAGAACGCCAGCAGCGCAAAGCCGATCAGCGGCAGCAGTATGGTTAAGTACAGAAGATTCATCCGCGCATCTCGCTTACTGTGTCAATGTTCAGGGTTTGACGACGGCGGTAAAGCTGCAGCAACAGCGCAAGGCCGATACTGGCTTCCGCTGCGGCGAGGCTGATCGCCAGGATATACATCACCTGGCCATCCGCCTGCCCCCAGTAGCTTCCCGCCACCACTAACGCCAAGGCTGCGGCATTAATCATGATTTCCAGACCGATCAGCATAAACAGCAGATTGCGACGCAGCACCAGCGAGGTCAGTCCGAGAACAAACAGCACGGCCGCCAGAATCAGTCCATGTTGCAGAGGGATCATACGCGCTCCTCCTTACTTTTTGCCGTCGCCGCATCGCTGACGCGATTGCTTAATATTTCGCCATGGCGATCTTCACGGCCGATATGGAACGCCACGACCAGACCCGCCAGCAGCAGCATGGAGGCCAGCTCCACCGCCAGCACGTAAGGACCGAACAGGCTGATGCCGACCGCTTTCGCGTCGATCACCGTGCCGTCGATGCCCTGATCGTTGGCGGTCATGATGGCGTAGACCATCACCACCAGCAGCAGCAGCGAGACCAGGCCCGGCCCGATCCACAGTGAAGGCTGCAACCACTGGCGCTCCTGGTTTTCCACCGATTTGCCGAGGTTCAGCATCATCACCACGAAGACAAACAGCACCATGATGGCGCCCGCGTAAACGATGATCTCCAGCGCGCCGGCGAAATAGGCGCCGAGCGAAAAGAAGACGCCGGCAATCGCCAATAGCGAGATGATCAGGTACAGCAGCGCATGTACCGGGTTGGTGTGGGTGATCACGCGCAGCGTGGTTAACACCGCCACCAGACCACAAAGATAAAACGCAAATTCCATGCCGGGCTCCTTAAGGTAACAAGCCTTTGACGTCGATGGGTTTGGCTTCGTTTTCCGCTTCGCCCTTGTCTTTCCCTTCGATCGCCATGCCTGCCATACGGTAGAAGTTGTATTCCGGGTATTTGCCCGGCCCTGAAATCAGCAGGTCTTCTTTTTCGTACACCAGATCCTGACGTTTGAATTCACCCAGCTCGAAATCCGGCGTCAGCTGAATCGCGGTCGTCGGGCAGGCTTCTTCACACATGCCGCAGAAAATGCAGCGCGAAAAGTTGATGCGGAAAAATTCCGGGTACCAGCGGCCATCTTTCGTTTCCGCCTTTTGCAGCGAAATACAGCTGACCGGGCAAGCGACGGCGCACAGGTTGCACGCCACGCAGCGCTCTTCCCCGTCCGGGTCGCGCGTCAGTACGATGCGTCCGCGGTAACGGGGCGGCAGGTAAACCGGCTCTTCCGGATACATTTGGGTTTCGCGCTTGGCGAAGGCGTGCATGCCTACCATCCAGATACTGCGTACCTGAGTGCCGAAACCGACAATAATGTCTTTTAATGTCATGGTTACAACCCCTTTACTGCGCGTTGTACAGAATCACTGCGGCGGTAGCCAGCAGGTTCAACAGCGTCAACGGCAGACATACTTTCCAGCCGAAGGACATTACCTGGTCATAGCGCGGACGCGGCAGCGCGGCACGAATCAGAATGAACATCATCATGAAGAAGGCCGTTTTGATGGCGAACCAGATAAAGGGCGGCAGCCACGGGCCGTGCCAGCCGCCGAAGAACAGCGTCACAATCAGCGCGGAAACCGTAGTAATCGCCACATACTCGCCCACGAAGAACAGACCGAACTTCATGCCGGAATATTCGATGTGGTAGCCGTCCGCCAGTTCCTGCTCCGCTTCCGGCTGGTCGAACGGATGACGGTGACACACCGCCACGCCAGCGATACAGAAGGTGAGGAAGCCGAAGAACTGCGGGATGATGTTCCACAGGTGCGTCTGGTCGTTAACGATGTCGTTCATATTGAACGATCCCGCCTGCGCCACCACGCCCATCAGCGACAGTCCAAGAAACACTTCGTAGCTCAGCGTCTGGGCGGACGCACGCATCGCGCCCAGCAGCGAGTATTTGTTGTTGCTCGACCAGCCAGCGAACAGCACCGCATAGACCGCCAGGCCCGCCATCATCAGGAAGAACAGCAGCCCGATGTTCAGGTCGGTCACCATCCAGGTCGGACTGACCGGCACGATAGCGAACGCCAACAGCAGCGAAACGAAGGCGATAACCGGCGCCAGAGTGAAGATAAAGCGATCGGTAAACGGCGGAACCCAGTCCTCTTTAAAGAACATTTTGATCATGTCCGCCACCAGCTGCAGCGATCCGCCCCAGCCGACACGGTTAGGCCCGTAGCGGTTCTGGAACAGACCGAGCAGACGGCGCTCGCCGAAGCTCATAAAGGCGCCGCAGGCAACCACCACCAGCAGGATGACGATCGCTTTCAGTACGCCCAGCAAAATATCGATAACATCCGGTGTCAACCAGCTCATTGTGCCGCCTCCCGCAGAGTCTCAATGTCGGCGCCCGACAGGAACGGCGGAACGCCCGGCATGCCGAGCGGCAAGCCCACCTGCCCCGCCTGCAACGCGTCCGAGAAGCGGACGGGCAGACGCAGCGTTTCGCCGGCGCAGTTCAGCTCCAGCGCCGCGCCAGCGTTAACGCCGAGCGTGGCGGCGTCGGCCGGGTTGATCACTATCGCCGGCTGCGGCATACGCTGCTGCATCACCGGCGCGCGCTGCGACATCTCTTCGCTGCCGAACAGGTTGTAGTAAGGCGCGACGCGCCAGCCGCCGTTGCGGGCGAAGGCGGTCGGCACGCGATCGAACCAGCTAAGCTGGCCTGCGGAAGCTTCAAACAGACGCACGCCGGGATCGCCGTTGCGCAGTTTGCCGCCTACTTCATCCTGGAACTTATTCCACGCCTGCGGAGAGTTCCAGCCTGGCGCCCAGGCGAAAGGAATATCCGAGCGCGGCGCGCTGGGCTGGTTGTTGCCTTCCATCGAGAAGGAGAACATGGTATCCACATCCTGCGGCTGACGCGGCTCGTGCACGCTGATATTGGCGCGCGCGGCGGTGCGTCCGCTGGAGCGATGCGGCGAACGCGCCAGCTTCTGACCGCGAATGCGGAAAGAGGCGTCCGGCGCGGCCTCTTTAATGCCTTTCAGCTGCGGCAGCGCGAGCGCCACGGCGTCGATAACATGATCGAGCTGCGTCCAGTCGACGCGGCGGCTCTGGATGGCGCTGTGCAGCGAGTGCAGCCAGCGCCAGCTTTCCAGCATGACTACCTGATGATCGTAATAAGCAGGATCGTAAACCTGGAAGAAGCGTTGCGCGCGTCCTTCCTGGTTAATCAGCGTGCCGTCGCTTTCGGCAAAGCTGGCGCCCGACAGAATCAGACCCGCTTTTTCCATGGTCGCGGTGCGCTGATGATCGAGCACGATAACGTTGTCAACGTGGCACAGGGCCGCGTCCACCTTCGCTTTCGGCGCGTGACGGTAGAGATCGTTCTCCATGACCACCACCGCGTCGGCGCTGCCGCTCTCCAGCTGGTTCAGCGCGTCGTCAAGCGTCATGCCGCCGATCATGCCCAGGCCGACGCTGTTGGCGGCGGAGGCGATCAGCGTAATGCCGACGTCGGCGCCGCGGCCTTTCAGCGCGCGCGCTACGTTAGCCGCCGCTTCAATCATCGCTTCGCTGCCGGAATGGGTGCCGGAGATGATTAACGGTTTTTTCGCACCGGCCAGCGCCTGCACGATCACATCGACTTTGCTGTTGAGACTGCTGTCGAAATCGCTGACCGCCGGGGCGCTTTCATCAAGCGCATGGGCGATGGCGAAGCCGAGACGCGCCTGATCTTCCACCGGCGCGCGGTAGCTCCAGGCGGCGATATCATCTAAGCGGGTTTCATCGACGTTAGTGACGAACAGCGGATGTTTGGCGTGTTGGCCGATATTCAGGATGGCGGCGATCTGCCAGTCGGCGACTTTCTGCGCCGCCGCCATTTCACGCGCCTTGCCCTTCACGGCCTGACGCACCGCCAGCGCCACGCGCGCGCCGGTCTGGGTCAGATCTTCGCCCAGCACCAGCACCGCATCATAGCTTTCGATTTCACGCAGCGCCGGCGTATGGATGCCGCCTTCGCGCAATACTTTCAGCATCAGATCCAGCCGCGCCTGCTCGCCCGCCGGCATGCCGGTGGAAAAGTTGGCCGCGCCGACCAGTTCGCGCAGGGCGAAGTTGCTTTCCACGCTGGCGCGCGGCGAGCCGATGCCGATCACTTTTTTCGCCTGACGCAGCACATCCGCCGCGCCCTGTATGGCCTGTTCAGCGTTAAGCGCCACCCAGTTGTCGCCGCGACGCTGCATCGGCTGACGCGGACGATCTTTACGGTTCACATAGCCGTAGCCGAAACGGCCACGATCGCACAGGAAGTAGTGGTTCACGCTGCCGTTGTAGCGGTTTTCGATACGGCGCAGTTCGCCATAGCGTTCGCCTGGGCTGATGTTGCAGCCGACGCTGCACTGCTGGCAGATGCTCGGCGCGAACTGCATGTCCCATTTACGGTTGTAGCGTTCGGAGTGGGTTTTGTCGGTAAAAACGCCGGTCGGGCAAATTTCCACGAGGTTGCCGGAGAATTCGCTCTCCAGCGTACCCTCTTCCGGGCGGCCGAAGTAGACGTTGTCATGTGCGCCGTAAACGCCCAGATCTTTGCCGTCGGCATAATCTTTGTAATAGCGCACGCAGCGATAGCAGGCGATACAGCGGTTCATCTCGTGGGAGATAAACGGACCGAGATCCTGGTTGCGGTGGGTGCGCTTGGTGAAGCGGTAGCGGCGGAAGCTGTGGCCGGTCATCACCGTCATATCCTGCAGATGGCAGTTGCCACCCTCTTCGCAGACAGGACAATCGTGCGGGTGGTTGGTCATCAGCCACTCGACCACGCTTTCACGGAACTCTTTCGCTTCACTATCATCAATCGAAATAAAGGTGCCGTCGGCGGCGGGCGTCATGCAGGACATGACGAGGCGACCGCGGGTATCCTCAGCGTTTTGGTATTGCTTTACCGCGCACTGGCGGCAGGCGCCAACGCTTCCCAGCGCCGGATGCCAGCAAAAATAAGGAATATCCAGGCCAAGGGAGAGACACGCCTGCAGCAGGTTGTCCGCCCCATCCACCTCATATTCTTTACCGTCTACATGAATTGTAGCCATAGTGAACATGCTTCCGTAAGGCTCGGATTTCCGAGCGTTAAACACAATTCTTTTTTACCCTTCGCCTTTCAGGCCGCAGCGGTGTTGGCTGCCTTCACTCACCGCGCTCGCTTACCAACGTAAGCTCGCGGGATTCATTCAGTTGCCGCCTTGCTGCAACCCGAGATGCTTTGGGTAAACGCCCTTCGCCTTCAGGCCGCAGCGGTGTTGGCTGCCTTCACTCACCGCGCTTGCTTATTTCTGTAAGCGCGGGGGACTGATTCATCGCTGCGCCAGGCGACAGGGTAAAGCGGCGCTAACCGTATTCCGTTGCTGCTCTGTTTTACCAGCGCGCTTTCAGCAGGTTAGGCTGAATGCCGTTAATATGACGGGCATTGCCAAAAACCTGTGGCGCGATGCCGGCTTCGAACTCTTCACGGAAATACTTGATGGCGCTCTGTAAAGGCTCGACCGCGCCGGGCGCATGGGCGCAGAACGTTTTACCTGGGCCGAGCTGTCGGCAGAGCTGCAGCAGCGTCTCGATATCGCCCGGCTGGCCTTTGCCCTGCTCCAGCGCGCGCAAAATTTTTACGCTCCACGGCAGACCGTCGCGGCACGGCGTACACCAGCCGCACGATTCGCGTGCGAAGAACTCTTCCAGGTTGCGCACCAGCGACACCATATTGATCTCGTGGTCTACCGCCATCGCCAGCGCGGTGCCGAGACGGCTGCCCGCTTTACCGATACTGGCGAACTCCATCGGCAGATCGAGGTGCTGCTCGGTCAGGAAATCGGTGCCGGCGCCGCCTGGCTGCCAGGCTTTGAATTTCAGTCCGTCGCGCATGCCGCCCGCGTAATCTTCCAGAATTTCACGCGCCGTAATGCCGAACGGCAGTTCCCAGACGCCAGGGTTTTTCACGCGCCCGGAGAAGCCCATCATCTTGGTGCCCGCATCGTCGCTTTTCGACAGCCCCTTGTACCACTCCACGCCGTTAGCAAGGATAGCGGGCACGTTGGAGAGCGTTTCCACGTTGTTGACGCAGGTCGGCTTGCCCCATACGCCAGCAGAGGCCGGGAACGGCGGTTTGGAGCGCGGGTTGGCGCGGCGGCCTTCCAGCGAGTTGATCAGCGCCGTTTCTTCGCCGCAGATATAGCGCCCCGCGCCGGTATGCACGATCAGCTCGAAATCGAAGCCGGTGCCGAGAATATTCTTTCCGAGGAAACCGGCTTCGGTCGCTTCGGCGATGGCGCGGCGCAGATGCACCGCCGCCTCGATATATTCGCCGCGCAGGAAGATGTAGCCGCGATACGCTTTCAGCGCGAAGGCACTGATCAGCATCCCTTCCACCAGCTGATGCGGCATTTGCTCCATCAGCAGGCGGTCTTTATAGGTGCCCGGCTCCATCTCATCGGCGTTGCAGAGCAGATAACGAATGTTCATCGATTCGTCTTTCGGCATTAGGCTCCACTTCAAACCGGTGGAGAAGCCTGCGCCGCCGCGCCCTTTCAGGCCGGAGTCTTTTACCAGCGTGACGATTTCGTCCGGCGCCATGCCTTTCAGCGCCTTTTCCGCGCCAGCGTAGCCGTTTTTGCTGCGGTATTCGTCAAACCAGACCGGCTGCTTGTCGTCGCGCATGCGCCAGGTCAGCGGATGCGTCTCCGCAGTACGAATGATCTCTTTAACTGTCATTGATACTGCTCCAGTAACGATGGGATGTTTTCCGGCGTCAGGTGAACATGGGTGTCCTCGTCCACCATCATCGTCGGGCCTTTATCACAGTTACCCAGGCAGCAGGTCGGCAGAAGCGTGAAGCGGCCGTCGTCAGTGGTCTGACCCGGTTTGATGTTCAGCGTCTGCTCCAGCGCGGCCTGAATGCCCTGATAGCCGGTAATGTGACAGACCACGCTGTCGCAATAGCGGATAACGTGGCGCCCTACCGGCTGACGGAAAATCTGGCTGTAGAATGTCGCAACGCCTTCTACGTCGCTGGCGGGAATGCCCAGCACTTCGGCGATGGCATTGATGGCACCATCCGGCACCCAGCCGCGCTGCTTCTGCACGATCTTCAGCGCTTCGATTGAGGCTGCGCGTGCATCTTCATAATGGTGTTTTTCATGCTCTATCGCGTCGCGTTCTGCCGCACTCAGCTCAAAGACCTCATTCGGGTCGATCGTTTCGATGGCAATTTTTTGATCGTGCATAATTAGCGGTCCACGTCTGACATAACAAAATCGATACTACCCAGGTAAACGATCAGGTCGGATACCAGGCTGCCGCGGATCACCGATGGGATCTGCTGCAGATGCGGGAAGCTTGGCGTACGAATACGCGTGCGATAGCTTACGGTGCTGCCGTCGCTGGTCAGGTAGTAGCTGTTGATCCCTTTGGTCGCCTCAATCATTTGCAGCGATTCGTTAGCGGGCATCACCGGTCCCCATGAAACTTGCAGGAAGTGGGTGATCAGCGTTTCAATATGCTGCAGCGTGCGCTCTTTCGGCGGCGGCGTGGTCAGCGGATGATCGGCTTTGAACGGCCCGGCAGGCATGTTGTTCAGGCACTGTTCCAGAATGCGCAGGCTCTGCCACATCTCTTCCATTTTCAGCATTACGCGGGTGTAGGCGTCGCTGACACCGCTGCCGACGGGAATCTCAAAGTCGAAGTTTTCGTAGCCGGAGTATGGACGCCATTTACGCACGTCGAAGTCGACGCCGGTGGCGCGCAGCGCGGCGCCGGTGGTGCCCCAGGCCAGCGCTTCGTCTTTGCCGTAGGCGGCGACGCCTTTGGCGCGTCCCACCAGCACGCTGTTTTTCAGCGCGACGGTTTCATACTCTTTCAGGCGCTTCGGCATCCAGTCGAGGAACTGACGCATCAGGCGTTCCCAGCCGTTCGGCAGGTCGTGCGCGACGCCGCCGATGCGGAACCAGGCCGGGTGCATACGGAAACCGGTAATCGCTTCCACCACGTCGTAAATTTTCTGACGGTCGGTAAAGGCGAAGAACACCGGCGTCATTGCGCCGACGTCCTGAATAAAGGTGGAGATGTAGAGCAGGTGGCTATTGATGCGGAACAGCTCGGAGAGCATCACGCGAATCACGTTAACGCGATCCGGCACTACGATGCCTGCCAGTTTCTCAACCGCCAGCACGTAAGGCATTTCGTTGACGCAGCCGCCCAGATATTCCACGCGGTCGGTATAGGGAATGTAGCTATGCCAGGACTGGCGTTCGCCCATTTTTTCCGCGCCGCGATGGTGGTAGCCGATATCCGGCACGCAGTCGACGATCTCTTCGCCGTCCAGTTGCAGAATGATGCGGAAGGCACCGTGCGCCGACGGGTGGTTTGGACCGAGGTTGAGAAACATAAAGTCCTCGTTTTCGGTGCCGCGTTTCATTCCCCACTCTTCCGGTTTGAAGAGCAGCGCTTCCATTTCCAGATCTTCTTTCTGCTTAGTCAGCTCATACGGGTCGAACTCGGTGGCGCGTGCCGGGTAGTCTTTACGCAGCGGGTGGCCTTCCCAGGTCGGCGGCATCATGATGCGTGTCAGATGCGGGTGACCGTCGAACGTGACGCCGAACATCTCCCAGGTTTCACGCTCATACCAGTTGGCGTTCGGGAAAAGTTTGGTAAAAGTCGGCAGGTGCATGTCGTTTTCGGACAAAGCGACCTTGAGCATAATGTCGCGATTACGTTCAATGGACAGCAGATGATAGAAAACGGAGAAATCGGCGGCAGGCAGGCCGTTACGGTGAGTGCGCAGGCGCTCATCCATGCCGTGCAGATCGTAGAGCATCACATAGGGTTTCGGCAGTTTACGCAGAAATTCCCCAATTTCCAGCAGCTGTTCGCGTTTTACCCAAACGACCGGCATCCCGGTGCGGGTTGGCTGAACAGTAAAGGCATCCGGCCCAAAACGGTTACGCAGCTCGCCGATCACCGGATCATCCAGATGATCCCGGGTTTGCCATGCAGGCTGAGCGAGATCTTGCGTGGTCAAATCTGTCATACGTTACTCACCATTCTGGCCTGAAAACAGGCGCGAAGTCGTTGGTGTCAGGATGAGGTGCGCGCGTTGGTTTGTAATGTTATTGCGCGGCGTGTCAGGCCTCATCCATAAACAGTTGTTTTAAATTTCGTCCGGGGTGCGCAGGTTGGTCACCGCAATACGCTCGCCGCGCTTCCTTTCGCGCTCGGCCTGCATATTGGCGCGGTATACGCCCTGGTCGCCTACGACCCACGAGAGCGGACGACGCTCTTTGCCGATCGATTCCTGCAGCAGCAGCAGCGCCTGCATATAAGCTTCCGGGCGCGGCGGGCAGCCGGGAATATAGACGTCTACCGGCAGGAACTTATCGACGCCCTGCACGACGGAATAGATGTCGTACATGCCGCCCGAGTTAGCGCAGGCGCCCATGGAGATAACCCACTTCGGCTCCAGCATCTGGTCATAAAGACGCTGAATAACCGGCGCCATCTTTTTAAAGGGCGTACCGGCGACCACCATGAAGTCCGCCTGACGCGGCGAGGCGCGCAGCACTTCTGAACCGAAGCGCGCAACGTCATGCACGGCGGTAAACGAGGTGGTCATCTCCACGTAACAACAGGAAAGGCCGAAGTTATACGGCCAGAGAGAGTTTTTACGACCCCAGTTCACCATGTCGTGCAGCGCGTGTTCCAGTTTGCCCATGTAAACGCTACGGTGGACGTGCTGCTCCAGTGGGTCTGGAACGATCTCCTGTTTCTGCAGGGGATAACGGTCGTTCTCACCACCGTTGGGGTCTATGCGGGTGAGCGTATAGTCCATCTTAATGCCTCGCTGTTACTGCTTTTGAGGGTTGGTGTTAGTGACCTTGCCGGTATCAACGTCCACGCGACGACGCGCAGGCGCCCAATCCAGCGCGCCAATACGCACCAGATAAACCAGTCCAGCCAACAGCACCAAAATGAAAATTGCGGCTTCAACAAAGCCGACCCAGCCGCTTTCGCGGATCGATGTCGACCATGCGTATAAAAAGAGGGCTTCCACATCGAAGATGACGAAGAACATCGCCACGAGATAGAACTTGGCAGAAAGGCGAAGATGCGTGCTACCAACCGGATCGATGCCGGATTCAAAAGGCGTGTTTTTATGGCGAGCGCGAGCGCGGCCGCCCAACAGCCAGCCGCCGGCCAGCATAAAGATGCACAGGCCAAAAGCGACAACGATAAAAACAGCGAATGCCCAGTGATGAGCGATAACTTCTGTGGTTGTTGACATACTCTCTGCTTACTCATCAAAAGTGGCGTTTAGCGTCCTGCGAAGCCGATGGCGAAGAACACACCACATTAATTCAAGGGAAGGATGAAAAACCTTATAAAATATGCTGTCTTTAACCTATAAGCAGCAATTTAATGGGGTTTTTTACCCCTTTCTATAACCTTTTGTCAACTTTGACAAAAGTATCCACACGTTAATTTACACTAGCATCATTTTATTAACATATGATGCGCAGAAATTAGGCTAAATCGTGTCAGTTTATGAATGTAAATTAAGTGTAGTGGGTATTTGCACGCTTGGATCGTGCATTTAACAAACATATTTTGACAGGAAAATGAAAGATTTCCTGCCCCACAACAGGGTTATTTTTTTGATCCAGGACACACTTTTACCCTTTTTGCTAAAATAACAGACAGTTCGCATGATTATTTTTTAAGCAAAATGAATAAAGTAGCCCGTTGAAGACAAGAAAAACCTTTTGGTCAAACGACCGACGCTTTTCAGCACAGCGATGCAATTAACAGCGGCAAAACAAGCAGAATAACGCCAGGAAAGCACCATAAAAAAAGCCTCCCGGCGCCATTAACGCTCGAGAGGCTTTTTTCCGGCGCTTTTATTCAAAAAACGCC
>NZ_JANION010000136.1:0-2936 GCF_024610815.1 Mixta sp. | reverse complement strand
GCTGATGCTGCTGGTCGCTACGGCGGCACAGGCGCACCGGCATGATTACGGCTCGGGCGATTATGGTTCGGGCAATAATGGCGGCTCGACAAGTAACAGCGACGTGGTGCTGGATATGCCGCCCGAAGTCTGGACTCAGGGGCAAAATTCATCCAGCCCGCCCTGTTTGCGCTGCTGCACCTATGAAAACCGCAGCTACTCCGAAGGCGCGGTAGTCAAAGCGGAAGATGTGCTGCTGCAGTGCGTGCGCGATGAGAAATCTCTCGGCACCAATAATTTAATCTGGCGTATCGTAAAATAAGCGCAGGCGTTGCGACCAGCGTCGCAGCGCCTCTTTTTTTACACGCTGAATTCAGCCCAAATCGGCGCGTGGTCGGACGGTTTTTCCATAGCGCGAATATCATAATCAATGCCGGTCGCCACGCAGCGCTCCGCCAGGACGCGGGTCGCCAGCAGCAGATCGATGCGCAGGCCGCGATTGTCATCAAACCCTCTGGAACGGTAATCAAACCAGGAGAAACGATCGGCGCAGTCGGGATTCGCTGCGCGCCAGGTATCCACCAGCCCCCAGCTCAGCAGGCGCGCCATCCACTCCCGTTCTTCCGGCAGGAAGGAACATTTGCCGGTGCGCAACCAGCGCTTACGGCTATCTTCGCCAATGCCGATATCAAGATCGGTGCTGCTGATATTCATATCGCCCATAACAACGATGCGATCGTCTGCCGTCAGGTGATTTTCCAGGTAGCTTTGCAGGTCGCGGTAAAACTTCTCTTTCGCCGGAAACTTGGTGGGATGCTCACGACTTTCGCCCTGTGGAAAATAGCCGTTAATCACGGTGATATTGCCTGACGGCGCAGGGATCTCTGCCATGATCAGACGGCGCTGCGCCTCTTCATCGTCATCAGGGAAACCGCGTTGCACCTTAACCGGCATCTCACGCGTCAGCAGCGCGACGCCATAGTGGCTTTTCTGTCCGTGATAAAAGACGTGATAGCCCAGCTTGCTGACCTCTTCCAGTGGAAACATATCATCGTGCACTTTGGTTTCCTGCAGGCCAATGACATCAGGATTGTGCTGGGCGATGATCGCTTCAAGCTGGTGAGGACGAGCGCGCAGCCCGTTGATATTAAAAGAGATGAATTTCATATTGCGGCAACTACCTGGTAAAAAGATGGCAGGATGTTAACAGAAGTAGGTTAAGAATGTCACGGGAAGCGGCGGCGCGGGGCACGGGCGGTAAACGACAGGGAACAGCGTTGCTCGACGCGAATCTTGTCGAAGCTTCTCACCTTCTCCCAACGGGAAGATGCAGCTTTATTAATAAAAGGGAGTGTGGTGCGTAATGCGAAGATGGTGGTGGGAGAAGGATGACTCGTCGCTGCGCTCCTCGCCCTGCGGGCCGTGCTGCGCACGTTGTCTCGCGTTGCTCGACGCGAACCTTGTCGAAGCTTCTCACCTTCTCCCAACGGGAAGATGCAACTTTATTAATAAAGGGAGTGTGGTGCGTAATGCGAAGATGGTGGTGGGAGAAGGATTCGAACCTTCGAAGTCTGTGACGGCAGATTTACAGTCTGCTCCCTTTGGCCGCTCGGGAATCCCACCAGGTCATTCTGTTCAGATAATGATTGTCGCTTTCCATCTCGTCAACTGCCGCATAACCCAAAGTTCGCCTTTATTACCGGCTTGCTCATCTTTCTTCTGTTAAAGAAGAGTGGTGGTGGGAGAAGGATTCGAACCTTCGAAGTCTGTGACGGCAGATTTACAGTCTGCTCCCTTTGGCCGCTCGGGAATCCCACCACGGGTCAGGACATATTGCCTGAAAGCGGGGCGCATCATACCAAATGAATCGATGCTGTAAAGCGCCCAGGGGAAAAAAGCGTATCGTTCGACGCTTTTTTATTCATGGCGTCGGTTTGCTGAGCAACCGACGCCGTCGCTCTTAAAGAATGATCGTGCGGTTGCCGTAAACAAACACGCGCTGGCCCAGCACTTTATACAGGGCGCGGCTCAGCACATTTTTTTCTACATCGCGTCCGGCGCGCATCATCTCTTCCGCGGTATAGCTGTGATCGACGTTAATCACATCCTGCATAATGATCGGACCTTCGTCGAGGTTGTCATTAACATAATGCGCCGTGGCGCCGATGATTTTCACGCCGCGCTCGTACGCCTGGTGATAAGGCCGCGCGCCGATAAACGCGGGCAGGAAAGAGTGGTGAATATTGATGATCTGGTTGGGATAGCGCTGAACGAATGCTGGGGTCAGCACGCGCATATATTTCGCCAGCACCACATAATCGGGCTGATAACGATCGATCTGCTCCGCCATTTTATTGTCGTGCTCTTCGCGCGTCAGGCCTTCATGACTGACCAGAACGAAAGGAATATCGAAGCGTTCCACCAGCGAGCGCAGCGTGTCGTGGTTGCCGATAACCGCCGCAATCTCCATATCCAGCCCACCAAACGCGCTTTTCATCAGCAGATCGCCAAGGCAGTGCGCCTCTTTGGTGACCAGAATGACCACGCGACGCCGTCCGGCGCACTGGAGTTCGCGCACCGAGCCTTGCGGCAGCGCGCCGTCGAGATCGGCCAGCAGCGTGGCGTCATTGAAAATGCCTTCCAGCTCGGTGCGCATAAAGAAGCGACCGGTGCGGTGATCGACGAACTCATTGTTCTGGACGATGTTCAGCTCGTGCTTGTAGCAAATGTTGGTGATCTTGGCGATAAGGCCCTTGGCGTCAGGGCAGATGGTGCGTAGTACTTTGCGTTGTAAATTTTGCGCTTGCATTGAGTTATCGATCCTGTCGAAGCGAGATAGCGGTGAATCTGAATGGTGCCAGCGTTACTGGCCGCAACATTTTTTGTATTTTTTTTCGGAGCCACAGGGACAGCGGTCATTTCGACCCACCTGTGGCGCGGTTCCGTCAATATAGTAC
>NZ_JANION010000135.1:0-12665 GCF_024610815.1 Mixta sp. | reverse complement strand
CTATGAAATGAAAAATCCACGCAAGTGCGTGGATTTAATCAATTTTTGTGAAAGTCATGAGATTCAATGAAACCTCATGAACAACAAAATTTATTTAGACGTTAAACAGGAAGTTCATAATATCGCCATCTTTAACGATATACTCTTTCCCTTCAGAACGCATCTTGCCCGCTTCTTTCGCGCCCTGTTCGCCTTTGTAGGTGATGAAATCTTCAAATGCGATGGTCTGCGCGCGGATAAAGCCTTTTTCGAAGTCGGTATGGATTTTACCCGCCGCCTGCGGCGCGGTAGCGCCTACCGGGATGGTCCATGCGCGCACTTCCTTCACGCCTGCGGTGAAGTAGGTTTGCAGGTTCAGCAGCGCATAACCCGCGCGGATGACGCGGTTCAGGCCCGGCTCTTCCAGACCCAGCTCCGCCATAAACTCGGCGCGATCTTCATCGTCCAGCTCGGCGATATCTGACTCAACGGCGGCACAAACCGGCACCACGACGGAGCCTTCCTGTTCGGCAATCGCGCGCACCTGGTCCAGATACGGGTTGTTCTCGAAACCGTCTTCATTAACGTTGGCGATATACATCGTCGGCTTCAGCGTCAGGAAGCTGAGGTAGCGAATCGCCGCTTTCTCTTCAGCGTCCAGCGGCAGAGCGCGCAGCATGCCGGCATTTTCCAGGTGCGGCAGGCACTTCTCCAGCACCGCCTGTTCCAGTTTGGCGTCTTTATCGCCGCCTTTCGCTTTTTTCTGCACGCGCTGCAGCGCGCGTTCGCAGGTGTCCAGGTCGGAAAGCGCCAGCTCGGTATTGATGACGTCAATATCTTCCGCCGGGTTTACTTTTCCTGAGACGTGAATGATATTGTCGTTTTCAAAGCAACGCACTACGTGGCCAATCGCTTCGGTTTCACGGATGTTGGTCAGGAACTGGTTGCCCAGGCCTTCACCTTTGGAGGCGCCTTTTACCAGACCGGCAATATCGACAAATTCCATCGTGGTCGGGATGACACGCTGCGGTTTGACGATTTCCGCCAGCTGGTCGAGACGTGAATCAGGCATTGGCACCACGCCGGTATTTGGCTCAATGGTACAGAACGGGAAGTTAGCTGCTTCGATGCCCGCTTTGGTTAACGCATTGAACAGAGTGGATTTCCCCACGTTAGGCAGGCCCACGATACCGCATTTGAATCCCATGTTTGAATCACCTTAATTGCTGAGATAACCGGACAATAACCGTTGCCGGTAATGACATGAAAAATTTGCCGCTAGTATACACGTAATTATGGCCCGAATGCGGCTGATTTCATTTTCCGGGCGCGGGAAAAAGCGTTTTAAATCTGCAATTCCGCAGATTGTTGTTGATACTATTCATGAGGCGTAACGTGAGCAAAGAGGCGCAACCGGTTTTATGATGACGTTGCAACAGCCGCTGGAAATAATGTGCGATGTGCTGCATACGCCGGAAGGCCGTATTGTTGCGCTCGATCTGCATTACGATGAGCCGCATAACGGTTTATTCCAGCGTGTCGTGCGGCTGCAACTGGAATCGCTGACGACGACGCAGCGCGAAGAGCGGCTGATCCATCAGCTGTTGAGCCTGGAAAGCATGGCTGGCCTGCTGCGCGAACGGCAATGGCTCTGCACGATTACGCTCGATTTTACTCTGGCGCAGATGGTAACCGAATCCACCTTTATTCGCCAAATCCTGCATCAGCTGCCGTTTTTACGCCTGTCGCTGTCTGAGGCGTTTCCCAACCTGCATGACGGCATGGATAACCCGCTGATCCGCGCCCTGTGCGAGCAGCTGAATATTTTGTGGCTCAACGATCTCGGCGCTGGCTACGCGAATCTGCATGCGGTGCAGAGCCAGTTATTCGAGGCGGTCAGGCTCGATCGACGCTTTTACGCGGAAAACGTGCATAAATCGGTGTTTATTATGCTGCTGCGGCAGATTATGCAGATGACCAGCCGGCTGATAATCGAAGGCGTTGAGAATGAAACCCAGCGTGAAATGCTGGCGCAGCAGGGGGTATGGGCATTGCAGAACTATCGCTACGCGCCGGTGCCGCTGCGCCAAATCGGCGGCCTGCCGCATTAACGGCAGGCGCCGGCATCAGCCCGCCTTATAACTGTGCAGGCGGTTCATCGCCTTCAGTAAATCGTCTTTTAGCCAGACTTCGGTGCAGCGCGCCGCTTCATCCACCGCGTTGTCGATCAGCGTTTGCTCCGAGGCGGGCGGCTTGCCCAGCACAAAACCAACCACCTTATTGCGATCGCCGGGATGACCGATGCCGATGCGCAGGCGATGGAAATTTGGGTTATTGCCCAGCTTGCTGATAATGTCTTTCAGGCCGTTGTGTCCGCCGTGGCCGCCGCCCAGCTTAAACTTCGCCACGCCCGGCGGCAGATCCAGTTCGTCATGCGCCACCAGAATTTCTTCTGGCGCGATGCGGTAGAACGTCGCCATCGCCGCCACCGCTTTGCCGCTGAGGTTCATAAAGGTGGTGGGCACCAGCAGGCGCACATCTTTGCCGCCGATATTCAGCCGCGCGGTATAGCCAAAAAATTTACTCTCTTCTTTCAGGGACTGATTATGGCGCTCTGCAAGCAGATCCACATACCAGGCGCCGGCGTTATGGCGCGTTGCGGCGTATTCCGCGCCGGGGTTGGCAAGGCCAACAATCAGCTTAATCTCACTCACGGTGGTTATTTCCTGCTAAAAACCGAAGGGCGATAGTGTAGCGGCCTGCGTGGGAGAATACAAAGCGTCGAAATGGTTTAATTACGGTCGGAAATAATAAGATTTCTATATAAATACAGCGGGTTAGCCGTAAAGAAATGTCAAACGGCAGTTAAAATGTGTGATCGCACACGCAACGAACAGTCGGGTCATCTCCTAAGCTTATGGTGATTTAGCACTCTGTGCTGTACAGCCGCTAACAAGGAGGCGAAAGATGAAACGCAAAACTGCCATGGTCGCAGGCAACGTATTGATGGGGCTGGGTTTACTCACGATGATTTCGGGCATCGGCTATGCGGTGCTGAATCAGCTGCCGCAATTGCAGCTTTCCTCTTTGCTGACGCAAGCCTCTATCCTTGGCATCTTTATCGGCGCGCTGATGTGGTTGGTCGGCGCACGTATCAGCGGACGGGAGAAGGTCGCGGACCGCTATTACTGGCTGCGTCACTGCGATGAACGCTGCCGTCGTTCTTCACACCATCATTCCCACACGCGTTAATTTTTCCCGCTAAGGCGCCGCAGGCAGCGGCGCTGGCGCGATCGTCTCCGTGCGGTTGCGTCCGGCCGCTTTGGCCTGATAAAGCGCTTCGTCTGCCGCCATCATCAGGGATGAAAAGGTATGCGGAGCGTAGCCAGCGGCGATCCCGACGCTTACGGTATACTCGATATTATCCGGCCGCGAAATCATTGCCAGCAAACGGATCTCCTCGCACATCGTCTGCGCTTCCTGCACGCTGCCGCTAAACAGCGCGGCGAACTCTTCACCGCCAAGGCGTGAAAACGTGCACTCCGGCGGCAGGATCTTTTTTACGATACGGCAGAAATCGAGCAGTACCCGGTCGCCCTGGCTGTGGCCGAAACGATCGTTGATGCTTTTAAAATTATCCAGGTCGAATATCAGCGCTGCCAGCATCTTTCGTTGCTGACGGGCGTTCTTTTCGGCTATTTTCGCCTGGGCGAACAGCGCGCGGCGGTTCCATACGCCGGTTAGCGGGTCATGCAGCGAGGCCTGTTTATAGCGGATCTGCGTGCGTTCATTCACCATTGCCAGAATCGTCAGGGTCAGCCCGATGACGAACAGAATTGATTCCAGAATCACGTAGCCTGAAAAGGTGCTGCCGCCAATAGCGCCGTGGTCATGGCTGGGCGTTCCGCCGTCAAAGCACATGCGCGTCAGGTGAAATCCAAGGTGGATCCATAACAGCAGCTGCGCGGGCCAGAAGGTGATTTGCAGGCAGGCGCGCGAGCGGGTCAGCAGAATGATTAACGCCGCGGTATAGCTGATGCAGAGCAGACAGCTCACCATAATGCGCTTCGGCATAGAGTTGAAAAAAGAGGGAAAACAGCAGAGCAGCACCCAGAGCAGGGCGCCAAACAGCCAGCTGAAGCCTGGCCGTCGTCCGGCGAAAACGCGAAACGCGCACAGCAGCATGCCGTACGCCAGCATCACCAGCGTATTGCCGACCACAACAGGCAGAAACAGCTGCCCCTGGCTGCGCAGGCTGCTGAGCCAGACGGCGGCCATCGTTGCTATAATGCCGATGGCCGTATAGCCGAGCACCCGATCGTACTGCGCGCCGCTCCATGCGAAAAGCATAATAATGCTCAGGAAGCCCAGCACATAGAGTTCACAAATAAAAAGTGTGTAGACATCAAGTGCCATAACGCGCTTCTCCATAAAAAACCGCAGCAAAATAGCATGAGTGACCAAGAGTAAAAAGCGGTGGTTAACGCAGCGGTAAAAAAAAGAGAATATCGATAACATTACGCCCTTTGCTGGCGAACGATCGGGAAATTAGCCATGCTGTCGACAGGTTTATCTGCGGATGGGGCAGAAGCGAGGGCAAAAAAAACCGGGCCTGAGCCCGGTTTTCGACATTTCAGCGATTAATGTTCAAACATCGCAGAGATGGATTCTTCGTTGCTGATGCGGCGAATCGCTTCAGCCAGCATGCCGGAAAGCGTCAGCGTACGCACGTTAGGCAGCGCTTTGATCTCGTCGGCCAGCGGGATGGTGTCGCAGACCACCACTTCGTCGATCACCGAGTGACGCAGGTTTTCCGCCGCGTTGCCGGAGAAGATCGGGTGAGTGGCGTAGGCGAAGACGCGCTTGGCGCCGCGCTCTTTTAGCGCTTCCGCCGCCTTGCACAGCGTGCCGCCGGTATCGATCATGTCGTCAACCAGCACGCAGTCACGGCCAGCCACGTCACCGATAATATGCATCACCTGAGAAACGTTGGCGCGCGGACGACGTTTATCGATGATAGCCATATCGGTATCGTTCAGCAGCTTGGCGATAGCGCGGGCGCGCACGACGCCGCCGATATCCGGAGACACCACAATCGGGTTCTCAAGACCAATCTGCAACATATCCTCCAGCAGGATCGGGCTGCCGAAGACGTTATCAACCGGGACGTCGAAGAAGCCCTGGATCTGTTCTGCGTGCAGGTCCACTGTCAGCACGCGGTCAACGCCGACGCTGGAAAGGAAATCCGCCACTACTTTTGCGGTAATCGGCACGCGCGCGGAGCGCACGCGGCGGTCCTGACGAGCATAGCCAAAGTAGGGGATCACAGCGGTAATACGACCGGCGGAAGCGCGACGCAGCGCGTCTACCATAACAACCAGCTCCATCAGGTTATCGTTGGTAGGGGCACAGGTGGACTGGATGATGAAAATATCACCACCGCGTACATTTTCATTGATTTGTACGCTCACTTCACCATCGCTGAAACGACCGACGGCGGCGTCGCCCAGGCTGGTGTAAAGGCGGTTGGCAATACGTTGTGCTAGTTCCGGGGTGGCGTTACCAGCAAAAAGCTTCATATCAGGCACGAGAAGAACCTCAGGCTTTGCGTCCAGAGAATGCACACAGGCGAGCGGCAACGGGCGCGCTCTGTCCGTCGCGTGCGTGCATACGAGTGTATTAAAGCGCGATGTGCAGCGTCAGGAACGGGGTGACGCTGTCACATTCACGCCAGTTGCCCTGAAAGTATGCGGTGAAGAGGCGAAAGGTTTACGCCCTGCGCAACGAATCCCTGCATCCAGTTCGGGGCCAGCTCAAGCACCTGACGGGCAGCGGACTCGGTGTCGAATTCTGCAAACACACAAGCGCCGGTTCCTGTCAGGCGCGACGGCGCGTATTCTAGCAGCCAGGAAACAAGCGCATCAACCTCACGAAAACGTTTTCTTACGACTGACTCACAATCATTGCCGAAAGGCGCCTGTAACAGCGCATCAAATGAGCGTACCGGCGAATTTCGCGTCAGCTCCGGGTCGCCAAAGACCTGCGGCGTGGAAACGGCCACGCCGGGATGGGCCACCAGATACCATTTTTCCGGCGGCGAGGCGGGCCGCAGCGCCTCGCCGACCCCTTCGGCAAAGGCCGCGTGGCCGCGCACGAACACCGGCACGTCGGCGCCGAGTTTTAAGCCGAGCGCGCAGAGCGTCTCGCTATCCAGTCCGGTATTCCAGAGATGGTTCAGCGCCACCAGCACCGTCGCGGCATTCGACGAACCACCGCCGAGACCGCCGCCCATCGGCAGACGTTTGTCAACGGCGATATCCGCGCCAGCCTGCGGCGGCAGGGCGCCGCGTTCGGCCGCGGCCTGCATTAACAGCCGCGCGGCGCGTACGATCAGGTTATCCTCGTGCGCCACGCCGGGCACCGGCGTCAACAGACGAATCTCGCCGTGTGAACACGGCGTAATATGCAGGCTGTCGCCGTAATCGAGGAACTGAAACAGCGTCTGTAGATTATGATAGCCGTCGGGACGACGGCCGGTGATATATAAAAACAGATTCAGCTTCGCGGGCGCGGGCCAGGTGGTCATCATTGTACGGTCCAGCTGTCCATGCGCAGTTTGATGCGTTTGTCGCCCTGTTTCAGCTCAATGCTGGCGGGCAGCGCCGGTTTAACCTTGCTGTCATAGCCCTGGATATTGACGTCCCACGTCTGACCGTTGCGGCTGTAGCGCAGGCTGCGCAGCTGATACTGGTCGTTGAGAGTGAAATCGGTGGCGTCGCCCGGCAGGCCGAGCATCCACTGACGCAGGTTGGCCAGCGGAATATCCATGCCTGTCAGCTGTGAGATCATCTTTTCGGCGTCGTTGCTGACGTAGCGCTTACCTTTGTTATCGACCAGCTGCACCACCGAGCCCTGCGCGTCAAGTTGCAGCTCGGTGCTGCCGAGCGGGTTGGTCAGCAACAGGCGATAGCGGTCGGGCGCGGTCTGCTGCCAGTTAAAGCGCGCGTAAACTTTCTGCTGGTCGGAAAGCCAGGCGAACGCGCCGCGCGTTTGATAACGCGTGATCTGTTGTACGGCCTGCTGGTGTTGCTGCCACTGCGGGGAGGTGGGGCTCTGGCCGGGGCCTTGCGGTTTATTGACGGTACAGGCCGCCAGCAGCACGCTGGCCAGTGGGATCAGCCGCAAAGAACGGCGGGTTAGCGAATCAAACACCAGGTCATCTCCTCAGACACTTTTTTCTATCCAAACGGTTAACGCTAATCATTCGCCTTTTAACCGTCAACGTTGAATTGCCGAAATTCAGTCTTATCAGCTATATCTTATTACAGTCATAGTCTTTGTATGGCTTTTCTTGATCTCCCGCATCTTGTAGAATGCGCACCATAAATCCCCAACAACATTGGGATAACCCGATCTGATTCACCATGACGCTGCTGGCCCTCGGAATAAATCATAAAACGGCACCTGTTGCCCTACGCGAACGCGTTACCTTCTCGCCGGATACGCTGGACGAGGCTTTAAATAGCCTGCTGGCGCAGCCGATGGTGCAGGGGGGCGTCGTGCTGTCTACCTGTAACCGCACGGAACTTTATCTTAGCGTAGAAGAGCAGGAAAACCTGCAGGAGCGTCTGGTGCAGTGGCTGTGCGAATACCACAACCTGCGCGAAGACGAAGTGCGTAAAAGCCTGTACTGGCATCAGGGCAATGCCGCCGTGAGCCATCTGATGCGCGTCGCCAGCGGACTTGATTCGCTGGTGCTGGGCGAGCCGCAGATCCTGGGGCAGGTGAAAAAAGCCTTCGCGGATTCCCAGCGCGGCCATTCGCTCTCCAGCGAACTGGAGCGCATGTTTCAGAAAACTTTCTCTGTCGCCAAACGGGTGCGCACGGAAACGGAGATCGGCGCCAGCGCCGTCTCGGTCGCCTTCGCCGCCTGTACGCTGGCGCGCCAGATTTTCGAGTCGCTTTCAACCGTGAACGTGCTGCTGGTCGGCGCGGGCGAAACCATCGAACTGGCAGCGCGCCATCTGCGCGAGCATAACGTCAAAAAATTGATTATCGCCAACCGCACCCGCGAACGCGCGCAGCTGCTTGCCGATGAGGTGGGAGCGGAAGTGATCGGCCTGACGGAGATCGACACTCGCCTGGCGGAAGCGGACATTATTATCAGCTCCACCGCCAGTCCGCTGCCGATCATTGGCCGCGGCATGGTTGAGCGGGCGCTGAAGGCGCGCCGCAATCAGCCGATGCTGCTGGTGGATATCGCCGTGCCGCGCGACGTGGAGCCGGAGGTCGGCAAGCTCGCCAACGCTTATCTCTACAGCGTGGACGATCTGCAGGCGATCATCGAAAACAATATGGCGCAGCGTAAAGCGGCGGCGGTGCAGGCGGAAACCATCGTGGCTCAGGAGAGCAGCGAGTTTATGGCCTGGCTGCGCGCGCAGAGCGCCGTCGAAACCATCCGCGACTACCGCGATCAGGCCAGCCAGATACGCGCTGAGCTGGAGGCCAAAGCGCTGGCCGCATTGCAGCAGGGCGCGGATGCGGAGGCGGTGCTGCACGATCTGGCCCATAAGCTGACCAACCGGCTGATTCACGCCCCTACCAAATCCCTGCAGCAGGCCGCACGCGACGGCGACACCGAACGCCTGCAAATCCTGCGTGACAGCCTCGGGCTGGACTAGATAATTCCTATACCAATACAGGGTAAACCATACCAGATGAAGACTTCTATTGTTGCCAAACTGGAAGCCTTGCAGGAGCGCCACGAAGAAGTGGAAGCGATGCTCGGCGACGCCAGCGTCATCGCTGAACAGGAGCGTTTCCGCGCGCTGTCGCGTGAATATGCGCAGCTGACCGACGTTAGCCAGTGTTTCCGTCAGTGGCAGCAGGTGCAGGAAGATATCGCCACCGCCGAGCAGATGCTCAGCGACGCGGAAATGCGCGACATGGCGATGGACGAGCTGAAAACGGCGCGCGCGCAGAGCGAACAGCTGGAGCAACAGCTGCAGGTGCTGCTGCTGCCGAAAGATCCTGACGACGAACGCGACTGCTTTGTGGAAGTGCGCGCCGGCGCGGGCGGCGACGAAGCGGCGATTTTCGCCGGCGACCTGTTCCGCATGTACAGCCGTTACGCGGAAGCGCGCCGTTGGCGCGTTGAAATGATCAGCGCCAGTGAAGGGGAACATGGCGGCTACAAAGAGGTGATCGCCCGCGTGAGCGGCGACGGCGCCTACGGCCGACTGAAATTTGAATCGGGCGGCCATCGCGTACAGCGCGTGCCGGAAACCGAATCGCAGGGGCGCATTCATACCTCCGCCTGTACCATCGCGGTGATGCCGGAGCTGCCGGAGGCGGAAATGCCCGATATCAACCCCGGCGACCTGAAGATCGATACCTTCCGCTCCTCCGGCGCGGGCGGCCAGCACGTCAACACCACCGATTCCGCTATCCGCATCACCCATCTGCCGACCGGCATCGTGGTAGAGTGCCAGGATGAGCGCTCGCAGCATAAAAACAAAGCCAAAGCGCTCTCGGTGCTGGGCGCGCGTATTCATGCCGCCGAAATGGCGAAGCGCCACGCGGAAGAGGCTTCCACGCGCCGCAACCTGCTGGGCAGCGGCGATCGTTCCGACCGCATCCGCACCTACAACTTTCCGCAGGGCCGCGTGACCGACCACCGCATCAACCTGACGCTTTATCGTCTGGACGAAGTGATGGAAGGGAAGCTGGATATGCTGATTGAACCTATCGTGCAGGAGCATCAGGCCGATCAGCTGGCTGCGCTTGCCGGGCAGGATTAATGGATATTCGCAGCTGGTTGAAAGCCGCCTGCGCCACGCTGTGCGGCGGCGAAAGTCCGAAGCGCGACGCTGAAGTGCTGCTGTCGTTTGTCACCGGCAAACCGCGCAGCTGGCTGATCGCCTTTGACGACGCGCCGCTCAGCGAAGCGCAATTGGCGCAGCTCAATGTTTTACTGGCTCGTCGCGCCCGCGGCGAGCCAGTGGCGCATCTTACCGGCGAGCGCGAATTTTGGTCGCTGCCGCTGACCGTCTCGCCGGTTACGCTTATCCCCCGTCCCGATACCGAAATCCTCGTTGAACAGGCGTTGGCGCGCCTGCCTGACCACGCGGTCGATATTCTCGATCTCGGCACCGGCACCGGCGCCGTGGCGCTGGCGCTGGCCAGCGAACGTCCTGACTGTCGGCTGGTGGGCGTCGATCGGGTGCCGGAGGCGGTGACGCTGGCGCAGCACAACGCGCGTAAGCTCGGCATCGACAATGCGACTTTCTTAACCAGCGACTGGCTCAGCGCGCTGGCGGAGAGGCGCTTTACGATGATTGTCAGCAATCCGCCCTATATCGACGCCGCCGACGCGCATTTGCAGCAGGGCGACGTGCGCTTTGAGCCGCTCAGCGCGCTGGTGGCGCCGGAAGAGGGATTAGCGGATATCCGCCATATCGCAGAGGCTGCGCGCCGTTATTTACTGCCGGGCGGCTGGTTAATGCTGGAGCATGGCTGGCAACAGGGCGAAGCAGTGCGTAATATTCTCGCTGCCCATGATTATCAGGCAGTAGCAACCTGCCAGGACTATGCGGGTCACGATCGCGTGACTCTCGGCACATATTAACAGGGAGAGCATCATGGCTGCTTACTACGGCGTGATTAAACACCTTCACCTGCTTACCGTCGCGATTACGGTAACGCTGTTTATCCTGCGTTTTATCTGGCTGCAAAGCGGCTCGGCGATGATGACGCGGCGTTGGGTACGCATCGTGCCCCATATCAACGATACGCTGCTGTTTGTGACCGGCATCTGCCTGGTAATAATTACCCATTTTTATCCGTTCACGCCGCAGGGTAACTGGCTGACGGAGAAGCTGTTTGGCGTTATTATCTATGTCGCCCTGGGCGTTGTGGCTTTCGGCCGTCGCCCGCGTGAGGCTAAAGTACGCTGGATTGCCTTTATCGTGGCGCTGGCGGTGCTGGGCATCATTATTAAGCTGGCCGTCACCAAACTGCCGCTTTTGGGGATTGTATGACATCAGTAGCAAATATCGATTTTAGCGAAGCGCCGCTCTGTGAAGTGGTGATCGCCACGTCGCGCGCCATCCGTAACGACTTTCCGGCGGATGCGGTCAATGCGCAGCTGCAGGCGCTGGTCGAAGAGGCGCGCGACTACGTCTCGTCGGTGGACGGGCCGGATCTCCGGCTGGAAAAGCTGCTGGAGCTGTTTTATAAAAAGTGGAAATTCGGCGGCGCCAGCGGCGTCTACAAACTGTCGGACGTGCTCTGGCTGGATAACGTATTGAACACCCGCCAGGGCACGGCGGTTTCGCTTGGCGTAGTACTGCTGCATATCGCGCACCAGCTCGATCTGCCGCTGATGCCGGTGATTTTCCCGACGCAGCTTATTCTGCGCGCCGACTGGATGGATGGCGAAATGTGGCTGATCAATCCGTTCAACGGCGAAACGCTCAGCGAACATACGCTGGAAGTCTGGCTGAAAGGCAATATCAGCCCCACCGCAGAGCTGTATGAAGAGGATCTGGACGAGGCGGAGCCTTCCACCGTTATCCGCAAAATGCTGGATACGCTGAAAACGGCGCTGATGGAAGAGAAGCATATGGAGCTGGCGCTGAACGTTTGCAATCTGCTGCTGGAAATCGATCCCGACGACCCATATGAAATCCGCGATCGGGGGCTGATTTACGCCCAGCTGGACTGTGAGCATGTCGCCCTGACCGACCTGATCTATTTTGTCGAGCAGTGCCCGGAAGATCCGGTCAGTGAAATGATTAAGGTTCAGATTCACTCAATTGAACAGAAACAGGTGACGCTGCATTGAGCAGCGTCTCCCTTCAATAAAAAGGCGAAGGCATGAAAGAAAAAGTTGTCAGCATCGGTGATATTCAGGTCGCAAACGATCTGCCGTTTGTACTCTTTGGTGGAATGAACGTACTGGAATCGCGCGATCTGGCTATGCGCATCTGCGAGCACTACGTTAACGTGACCAATAAACTGGGTATCCCGTACGTATTCAAAGCCTCTTTCGATAAAGCGAACCGTTCCTCTATTCACTCCTACCGCGGCCCAGGCCTGGAAGAGGGCATGAAGATTTTCCTGGAGCTGAAGCAGACTTTCGGCGTGAAAATCATTACTGACGTTCACGCGCCGGAGCAGGCGCAGCCGGTGGCGGACGTCGTGGACGTCATCCAGCTGCCCGCCTTCCTGGCGCGTCAGACCGACCTGGTAGAAGCGATGGCGAAAACCGGCGCGGTGATTAATGTGAAGAAACCACAGTTCGTCAGCCCTGGGCAGATGGGCAATATCGTTGAGAAATTCGCCGAAGGCGGCAACGATAAGGTGATTCTGTGCGATCGCGGCGCGAACTTCGGCTACGACAACCTGGTTGTGGATATGCTGGGCTTTAACGTGATGAAGAAAGTCTCCAACAACAGCCCGGTGATTTTTGACGTGACGCATGCGCTGCAAACGCGCGATCCGTTCGGCGCCGCGTCCGGCGGCCGTCGCGCCCAGGTGGCGGAACTGGCGCGCGCGGGGATGGCGGTGGGCATCGCCGGTCTGTTTATCGAAGCGCACCCGGATCCGGCCAATGCGAAATGCGACGGCCCGTCCGCGCTGCCGCTCGACAAACTGGAGCCTTTCCTGGTGCAGATGAAAGCGAT
>NZ_JANION010000132.1:0-19842 GCF_024610815.1 Mixta sp. | reverse complement strand
CTTATTGATTACGGTCAAAAAAATCATGCCAGAGACTGCTATTTTCATGCCTCTGGCAATGGTTTGGGCAAAAATAATTATTATGCATATTAATAGACGCAGTTTTTTTAAACTCTGTGCGGGCGGTATGGCAGGAACAACCGCGAGCTTATTGGGTTTCGCGCCTCCCAGCGCGCTTGCGAATGTCAGGCAATATAAACTATTACGCGCCAAAGAAACCCGTAATAACTGTACTTACTGCTCCGTCGGCTGCGGCATGCTGATTTACAGCCGGGGCGACGGCGCCAAAAACGCCGTTTCTTCTATTTATCACATTGAAGGCGACCCCGATCATCCGGTCAGCCGGGGGTCGCTCTGTCCTAAAGGCGCCGGGGTGCTGGATTTCATTCACAGCGACAGACGGCTGAAATACCCTGAATATCGCGCGCCCGGCTCCAGTGAATGGAAGCGTATCAGCTGGGAAGAGGCCTTTGACCGTATCGCCCGTTTAATGAAGGCGGATCGCGACGCAAACTTTCAGCAAAAGAATGAGCAAGGCGTTACGGTCAACCGCTGGACGACCACCGGCATGCTCTGCTCCTCCGCCGCCAGCAACGAAACCGGGCTGCTCGATCATAAATTCGCCCGCGCTTTAGGTATCGTCGCCCTGGAAAACCAGGCCCGACTCTGCCATGGCCCAACGGTCGCGGCGCTGGCGCCGAGCTTCGGCCGCGGCGCGATGACCAACAGCTGGAACGACATTAAGAACGCCAACGTCATCATGATCATGGGCGGCAACCCCGCAGAGGCCCATCCCGTCGGCTTTAAATGGGTTATCGAAGCGAAAACGCATAATAAAGCGAAAGTGATCGTGGTCGACCCGCGCTTCAACCGCTCCGCCTCGGTAGCCGACATCTATGCTCCGCTGCGCGCAGGCAGCGATGTCGCCTTCCTGATGGGTATGGTCAACTATCTGTTGCAGCACGACGCGATTCAACACGACTATGTGAAGCATTACACCAACGCTTCACTGATTGTCAGCGAAGGCTACCGTTTCGACGAGGGTCTGTTCAGCGGCTACGACGACGCCGCGCGCAAATATGACAAAACCAGCTGGTACTATGAGCTGGATGAACACGGCCAGGCGAAACGCGATCTTACCCTTGCGCATCCGCGTTGCGTATTTAATCTGCTGAAAAAACATGCCAGCCGCTACACGCCGGACATGGTGTCCCGTCTGTGCGGCACGTCAAAAGACGATTTTCTGACCATCTGCCAGACAATCGCCAGCACCAGCGTGCCTGATCGCACCACCGCTTTCCTGTACGCCCTGGGCTGGACGCACCATACTAACGGCGCGCAAATCATCCGCACCGCGGCGATTATCCAACTGCTGCTGGGCAATATAGGCATGCCCGGCGGCGGCATTAACGCCCTGCGCGGCCACTCCAACGTACAGGGTTACACCGATCTCGGCCTGCTGTCGCAAAGCCTGCCGGGTTATCTGCCGCTCCCTTCGGAAAAACAGACCACGCTGGCGGATTATTTACAGCAGGCGACGCCGGTTTCTCCGCTGCCAGGTCAGGTTAACTACTGGCAAAACACCGATAAGTTTTTCGTCAGCCTGATGAAAAGCTTCTACGGCGATAACGCCACGGCGGAAAATCAGTGGGGCTACAACTGGCTGCCCAAATGGGATAAAAGCTACGACTGCCTGGCGCTGGCGGAAATGATGACGCAGGGCAAACTCAACGGCCTGATTATTCAGGGGTTTAACCCGCTGGCCGCCTTCCCGGACAAGAATAAAGCGTTTCGGGCCTTCTCACGCCTGAAATATATGGTGGTTATCGATCCCCTAAGCACCGAAACCGCCAGCTTCTGGCAGCATCATGGCGAATTCAACGATGTCGATCCGGCACAGATTCAGACGGAAGTGTTCCGCCTGCCCTCCTCCTGCTTTGCGGAAGAGAACGGTTCGATAGCGAATTCATCACGCTGGCTACAGTGGCACTGGGCGGCGGCCGAACCGCCGGGAGAGGCGCTGCATGACGGCAAAATCCTCGGCAATATCTTCCTGCGCCTGCGGGAACGCTATCGCCAGGAAGGCGGCGCCGCGCCGGAACCCTTACTGGCGATGCGCTGGGACTACCACGATCCCCGCAACCCGGAACCGGAAGAGGTGGCGCGCGAAAACAACGGCTGGGCGCTGGCCGATGTTTACGACGACAGCGGCAAACTGCTGTTGAAAAAAGGCCAGCAGCTTAGCTCCTTTGCTGAGCTGCGCAACGACGGCACCACCGCCAGCAGCTGCTGGATCTATACCGGCAGCTGGACGCAGTCGGGCAATCAGATGGCGCGGCGCGATAACGCCGATCCCTCAGGGTTGGGCGTGATGTCCGGCTGGGCCTGGGCCTGGCCAGCCAACCGCCGCCTCCTTTACAACCGCGCCTCCGCCGATCCGCAGGGCAACGCCTGGGATCCGCAACGCCGATTGATTGAGTGGGACGGCAAACAGTGGCAGGGCCATGACGTGCCGGACTACCCGTCGACGGCTGCGCCGGAAAAACAGGTCGGGCCTTTTATTATGCTGCCTGACGGCATGGGGCATCTGTTTGCGCTGGATAAGCTGGCGGACGGCCCTTTCCCTGAACATTATGAGCCGATGGAAAGCCCGACCGCCACCAATCCGCTGCATCCAACACAGGTTCACAGTCCGGTGGTGCGGATTTTCCAGCAGGATCTCAAAACGCTGGGCAAGGCCGACGCCTATCCCTACGTCGCCACAACCTACTCCATTACCGAGCTCTTCCGTCACTGGACCAAACATGCCCGGCTGAACGCGATCGCTCAGCCTGAACAGTTTGTCGAAATCAGCGCGGAGCTGGCGGCCGAAAAAGGCATCGCGGCGGGCGACAACGTGAAAATCAGCTCCCGACGCGGCTATATCAAGGCAAAAGCGGTGGTCACGAAGCGCTTGCGCCGTCTGACCATCGACGGCAGGCAGGTTGATACCATCGGCATTCCCTGCCACTGGGGCTTTGAAGGCGCGACGCAAAAAGGCTTTTTGGCCAACACGCTGCCGCCATCCGTTGGCGACGCCAACTCACAAACGCCTGAGTACAAGGGCTTTTTGGTTAACGTGGAAAAGGTGTAACAGAGAACGATTATGGCTTATCAGTCACAAGACATTATTCGTCGCTCCGCGACAAATGGCTTAACGCCGCCGCCGCAGGCGCGTGACCATCAGCAGGAGGTGGCGAAGCTGATTGACGTCACCACCTGCATCGGCTGCAAAGCGTGTCAGGTTGCCTGCTCCGAGTGGAACGACATCCGTGATGAGGTGGGGCATAACGTCGGGGTATACGATAACCCCGTCGATCTGACCGCCAAATCCTGGACGGTGATGCGCTTTTCGGAAGTGGAGGAGAACGGCCGGCTGGAGTGGCTGATCCGCAAGGATGGCTGCATGCACTGCGCCGATCCGGGCTGCCTGAAGGCCTGCCCGGCGGAAGGGGCGATTATTCAGTACGCCAACGGCATCGTCGATTTCCAGTCCGAGCACTGCATTGGCTGCGGCTACTGCATTGCGGGCTGTCCGTTCAACGTGCCGCGTCTGAATAAGGACGATAATCGCGCCTATAAATGCACCCTGTGCGTGGACCGCGTCGCCGTCGGCCAGGAACCCGCCTGCGTGAAGACCTGCCCGACCGGCGCTATCCACTTCGGCAGCAAAGCGGATATGCAGCAGCTGGCGGCAGACCGCGTCGACGAGTTGAAAACGCGCGGCTATGAAAACGCCGGTCTTTACGATCCGGCGGGCGTCGGCGGCACGCACGTGATGTACGTGCTGCACCACGCCAACAAGCCGCAGCTCTACCACGGCTTGCCGGACAATCCGTCCATCAGCCCGGCGGTTACCTTCTGGAAAGGCATCTGGAAACCGCTGGCGGCCATCGGCTTCGCGGCCACCTTCGCCGCCTCGGTGTTCCACTATGTGGGCGTCGGTCCGAATCGCGTCAGCGAAGATGAAGAAGATCAGCAGGAGAAAGAGGAGCGAAACCATGAAGAAGCGTGACCTGATTGTGCGCTACAGCGCACCGGAACGCATCAACCACTGGATTGTGGCGTTCTGCTTCGTGCTCGCCGCCCTCAGCGGCCTGGGATTTTTCTTCCCGTCATTTAACGGGTTGATGAATGTGCTGGGCACGCCGCAGCTGGCGCGCATCCTGCATCCATTCATCGGCGTGGCGATGTTTCTCGCCTTTATGCTGATGTTTCTGCGTTACTGGAAACACAACCTGGTTAACCGCGACGATCTGTTGTGGGCGAAGAATATCCATAAAATCGCCATGAATGAGGAGGTCGGCGATACCGGCCGCTATAATTTCGGGCAGAAGTGTGTATTCTGGGCTGCTATTATCAGTCTGCTGCTGCTGTTAGCGAGTGGTATCGTCATCTGGCGTCCTTACTTCGCCGGTGCCTTTCCCATCCCGCTGATTCGGCTGGCGTTACTGGTGCATTCGGTGTCGGCGGTGGGCCTGATCATTGTGATTATGGTACATATCTACGCCGCGCTGTGGGTAAAAGGCACGCTGACGGCAATGGTGGAAGGCTGGGTTACGCCGATTTGGGCGAAAAAGCATCACCCGCGCTGGTATCGCGCTGTTCGTGAACAGCAGAGCCAACCGACACAACAGGATAAACGTCCCTGATGACTATTCGCATCATCCCGCAAGAACAGCTGGAGAAGAGCGACAGAACAACGGCGGATATGATTCCGCCGTTACTTTTCCCCAGGCTGAAAAATTTATATAGCCGCCGCGCCGCGCGTTTGCGCCAGCTGGCGGCGAAAAATCCGCTGGGCGACTATCTGCGCTTCGCCGCTTTTATTGCCGAAGCGCAGGAGATCGTGCTGTACGACCATCCCCTGAATATGGATCTCCATGCGCGCCTGGTGGAATCTGCCGCCAGCGGCAAGCCGCCGCTGGATATCAGCACCCTGCCGCGCGATGCGCACTGGCAGCGTCTGCTGCATTCCCTGATCGCCGAGCTGAAGCCGGAAATGACCGGCCAGGCGCTGGCGGTGCTGGAGAACCTGGAAAAAACCTCCGCGCCGGAGCTGGAAGCGCTCGCCACCGCGCTGCTGGCGCACGATTTCGCCAGGGTCAGCAGCGACAAAGCGCCCTTTATCTGGGCGGCGCTGTCGGTTTACTGGGCGCAGATGGCGGCGCTGATCCCCGGCAAAGCGCGCGCGGAATATGGCGAACAGCGTCAGTTCTGCCCGGTTTGCAACAGCGTGCCGGTAACCAGCGTGGTGCATATGGGCATGCAGAACGGCGGCCTGCGCTACCTGCACTGCAACCTGTGCGAAAGCGAGTGGCATGTGGTGCGCGCCAAATGCAGCAACTGCGAGCAAACCGGCGATCTGCACTACTGGTCGCTGGACAGCGAACAGGCCGCGGTGAAGGCGGAAAGCTGCGGTGACTGCGGCACCTATCTCAAGATGCTCTGGCAGGAGAAAGATCCGTCCGTTGAGCCGGTGGCGGACGATCTCGCCTCGCTGATGCTGGACGCGCGCATGGAACAGGAAGGTTTCGCCCGCAGCAGCCTGAACCCGTTTCTGTTCCCCGGCACGGAGTAATTTCTGACGGCCGGGCCAGCTTCATCGGTCCGGCGCCCTGATTCACTCTCAAGAGGGAGAAGCGTAATGAAACTTATCGGCAACTACACCAGCCCCTATGTGCGTAAGATTTCCATCATCATGCTGGAAAAAGGCATTACGTTTGAATTCAGCAATGAATCTCCCTGGTCCGAAGAGAGCCACGTCCCGCACTACAATCCATTAGGCAAAGTGCCCGCGCTGGTCGACGACAGCGGCGAATGCTGGTACGACTCGCCGATTATCGCCGCCCTGCTGGAAACGCTGCCGCAAACGCCGAAGCTGTTGCCGGACGATGCGCGCCAGGCGGTGAAGGTGCGTCAGCTGGAGGCGCTGGCCGACGGGGTTTGTGACGCGGCGCTGTTTATCGTGCGTGAGCAGATGCGCCCAACGCAGCAGCAGTCGCCTGAGGAGATGCTGCGCCAGCGCCATAAAATAACGCGCGCGCTCGACGCGCTGGAGCAGGAAGCGGCCAGCGGCGCGTGGCTGAACGGCGACCCGTTAAACCTTGCCGATATCGCTACCGGCTGCGCCATCGGCTACATTAATTTTCGGCATGTGGCGCCTAACTGGTGCGTGAATCGTCCTGCGCTGGTGAAACTGGTGGAAAAACTCTTCCAGCGCGAAAGCTTTGCCCGCACGGTGCCGCCCGCAACCTGAATACGGATACGGCCCGTCAACCACTCTGGCTTTTTAATCGCTTCCCCGGCTTTTGGGCGGCGATACCGCGTTCGATTTGAACAGCGCCAGCCGACGATCCAGCGCCTTGCTGTAGAGCAGCGTGTCCACGCCGGCTGCGACAATTAAGGTTAAACGGCGCGCGGGCGTGGGCCAGCTTCGTCGCGTAAAACTGGATTTCATCCCGGCCAGCCTCCAGCGGAGTGGAAAAGAAAGGCGCAAAAGCGTGAAGGCATGCACAGATTTTTTTATCTGGAGTGCAACAGGCTGGACTAAAAACAGGAACGCCGGACAACCCGTAAAGATTGTCCGGCGTTCCGGGAAGCCTGGCGGGCGGAGCCGCCGACAGGCTTATTGCAACAGAGAGATGTCTGCCACTTGCAGGAACAGCTCGCGCAGTTTCGCCAGCAGCGTCAGGCGGTTAATACGCACCGCCTGATCTTCCGCATTCACCATCACTTTATCGAAGAAGTTATCCACCGCTTCGCGCAGCTGCGCCAGTTCGATCAGCGCATCCTGATAGCGGCCTTCCGCGAACCACGGCTGCAGCTTGCTTTCCAGCGCGGTGACAAAGGTCGCCAGCTTGATCTCTTCGTTTTCTTTCAGCAGCGACGCCTGCACGCGATCGTTCAGCGGCTCGGTCGCTTTTGCCAGAATATTGGAGACGCGCTTGTTGGCGGCGGCCAGCGCAGCGGCTTCATCCAGCGTGCGGAAGTGCGAAACCGCCTTCATGCGCGCATCGAAATCAGCCGGACGGGTTGGACGACGCGCCAGCACCGCCTGAATAGTGTCGACGCTGTGGCCTTCTTCCTGATACCAGGCGCGGAAGCGACCCAGCATAAAGTCGATCACCTCATCCACCACCTTCTCGTTGGTCAGCTTGCTGCCGTAGAGACGCACCGCCTCTTCGGTCAGCGTTTGCAGATCGAGCGGCAGACGTTTTTCCACGATAATACGCAGCACGCCCAGCGCGGCGCGGCGCAGCGCGAACGGGTCTTTGTCCCCTTTCGGATGCTGCCCGATGCCGAAGATGCCCGCCAGGGTATCCATTTTATCGGCAATCGCCAGCGCGCAGGCGACCGGGCTGGAAGGCAGATCGTCGCCGGCGAAACGCGGCTGATACTGCTCGTTCAGCGCAACCGCGACCTCTTCCGCTTCGCCGTCGTGACGCGCGTAGTGCATGCCCATCACGCCCTGGGTGTCGGTAAACTCAAACACCATGTTGGTCATCAGGTCGCATTTGGAAAGCAGGCCCGCACGGGTCGCCAGGTTGACGTCTGCGCCGATTTGACCGGCGATCCAGCCTGCCAGCGCCTGAATGCGATCGGTTTTATCGCGCAGGGTGCCGAGCTGCTGCTGGAACAGTACGGTTTCCAGACGCGGCAGGTTATCTTCCAGACGCTTTTTGCGGTCGGTATTAAAGAAGAACTCGGCATCGGCCAGACGCGGACGCACAACCTTCTCGTTACCGGCGATAATCTGCTGCGGATCGCTCGATTCGATATTGGCGACGAAGATAAAGTGCGGCAGCAGCTTGCCCTCTTTGTCGTAGACCGGGAAATATTTCTGGTCGCCCTTCATGGTGTAGACCAGCGCTTCCGCCGGCACCGCGAGGAATTTTTCCTCGAAGGTGGCCGTCAGCACGACCGGCCATTCAACCAGCGAAGCGACCTCTTCCAGCAGGCTGTCGCTCAGATCCGCGTTGCCGCCGATCTGGCGCGCCGCCGCTTCCGCGTCGGCTTTGATTTTGGCTTTGCGCGCGTCGTAATCGGCCATCACTTTACCGCGCGTTTCCAGGATCTGCGGATACTGGTCGGCGTTATCGATGGTGATTTCCGGCTCGCCCATAAAGCGGTGGCCGCGCAGGGTGCGGCCCGATGCGATGCCCAGAATGGTGGCGGGGATCAGCTCGTCGCCCAGCAGCAGGGTGACGGTATGCACCGGACGTACGAACTGCACGTCGCTGTCGCCCCAGCGCATCAGCTTCGGCACCGGCAGCTTCGCCAGCGCGTTGGCGATCATCGTCGGCAGCAGCGCCTGCGCGCTTTCGCCCGGCACATGCGCGCGATACATCAGCCATTCGCCCTTGTCGGTTTTCAGACGCTCGGCCTGATCGACGGTGATGCCGCAGCCGCGTGCCCAGCCTTCGGCCGCTTTGGTCGGCGCGCCGCTGGCGTCAAAGGCGGCGGCGATTGCCGGGCCGCGCTTCTCAACTTCGCGATCCGGCTGCGCGGCGCTCAGGCTGGCGACCTTCAGCGCCAGACGGCGCGGCGCGGCGTACCAGCTCACTTCGCCATGCGCGAGGCCCGCATTGTCCAGCTCGGCGGTAACGTGGGCGGCGAAAGATTCCGCCAGGTTGCGCAATGCTTTCGGCGGCAGCTCTTCGGTGCCGATTTCCACCAGAAAAGTTTTTTCAGTCATGGCTGCCTCTTATTTGTTGTTATTGCACATCGGGAAGCCCAGCGCCTCGCGGGAGGCGTAGTAGGCTTCAGCCACGGCTTTGGTCAGGGTGCGGATGCGCAGAATATAGCGCTGACGTTCGGTCACCGAGATCGCCTTGCGCGCGTCCAGCAGGTTAAAGCTGTGCGCCGCCTTCAGGATGCGCTCATAGGCCGGCAGCGGCAGCGGTTTTTCCAGCGCCAGCAGCTTCTGGGCCTCTTTTTCATACTGCTCGAAGCAGGTGAAAAGGAAATCCACGTCGGCATATTCAAAGTTGTAGGTGGACTGCTCGACTTCGTTCTGATGGAACACGTCGCCGTAGGTGGTTTTACCCAGCGGGCCGTCGCTCCAGACCAGATCGTAGACGCTGTCGACGCCCTGGATATACATCGCCAGACGCTCCAGGCCGTAGGTGATTTCGCCGGTTACCGGTTTGCACTCGAGGCCGCCGACCTGCTGGAAATAGGTGAACTGCGTCACTTCCATGCCGTTCAGCCAGACTTCCCAGCCGAGACCCCAGGCGCCCAGCGTCGGGTTTTCCCAGTTGTCTTCAACAAAGCGGATGTCATGAACAGTGGGATCGATGCCCAGCTCTTTCAGCGAGCCGAGATAGAGCTCCTGAATATTGTCCGGCGACGGCTTAATGATCACCTGAAACTGGTAATAGTGCTGTAAGCGGTTCGGGTTTTCCCCGTAGCGGCCGTCGGTAGGACGACGTGAAGGCTGCACATAAGCGGCGGCGATCGGCTCCGGCCCCAGCGCACGCAGGCAGGTCATCGGGTGAGAAGTGCCAGCGCCGACTTCCATGTCCAGAGGTTGAACGATGGTGCAGCCCTGACGCGCCCAGTAATCCTGCAAGGTCAGGATCAGGCCCTGAAAGGTCTTGGTATCAAACTTTTGCATGTTGAGTTCGCACGCGATACGGGTGGATTAAAAAAGTGTGCGTCAGTATACCCTTTGACCGGCGGTTATGCAGCCCGAGATCGCGCCTGCCCGCGCGCTTTGTTTGGAAAGGGTTGAGGCGACGGCGGCAAATAGCGGTAAATCTGATTCCTGGCGGGCCGAGGTTGTTGAAGCACAGCCGCCTGGCTACCCTCATAAACGCAAGTGCACGCGATATGAGGAAAAAATGTCTCTGCAAAAGATCGGCTGGATAGATAATTTACGCGCCGTCGCCTGCCTGATGGTGATCGTGATTCACACGACAACCTGGTATATCACCAACAGCGACCAGGTGGCGGAATCCGCCTGGGATTTGGCGAACCTGCTTAACTCCGCGTCGCGCGTCTGCGTGCCGCTGTTCTTTATGATCTCCGGCTACCTGTTTTTCGGCGAACGCAGCGCGCAGCCGCGCCACTTTCTGCGGATCGCGCTCTGCCTGTTGTTCTACAGCGTGGTGGCGCTGCTCTACATCAGCCTGCTAACGCCGATCAGTGAAAAGCTGTCGCTGCTGCACCTGCTGCAAAAGCCGGTGTTCTATCACCTGTGGTTCTTCTTCGCCATCATCACTATCTATCTTTTTTCGCCGCTGATTCAGGTAAAACCGACCACGGCGGGCTACGTCGCCGCGCTGGTGTTGGTAATGGCGATAATCGCCAATCCCCATACCGCCGACCAGTCAACCGGGCGTTTCCAGTGGCTGCCGGTCAATCTCTATATCAGCGGCGAAAGCATTTACTACCTGCTCTATGCCCTGCTGGGCCGCGCCCTTGGCACCATGAACACGGAAAAGCGCGGCGTCAGCTGGCTGGCGGCGCTGCTGTTTCTTGCCTGTGTGGCGGGCATTTCGCTGGGCACCAAACAGGAGCTGCACGTTAACGGCGCGTTCTCCGACCTCTGGTATCTTTACTGCGGCCCGCTGGTGTTTATCGGCGCGCTGAGCCTGTTCACCTGGTTTAAAAACTGCCTGAACCAGCGTCCGCTGCCAGGGCTGGCGCTGATCTCACGCAATTCACTGCCGATTTACGGCTTTCACGCGCTGTTTATCCACTTTATGCGCACCCATCACCTTGATTATACCCAGCGGCCGCCGCTGGATATCGTCCTGATATTCAGCGTGACGCTGGCGGGCAGCCTGCTGCTGGCGCTGGGCCTGCGCCGTCTCGACAGGCATCATCTGGTGAGTTAAGCGCGACGCCGTATCGTGCTGCGATCGGCTCCGGCGACAAGCCCGGCGCCGTTTTTTTACAGTGAATCCGTATCCATCAGCGGCGCCAGCTGCTGATAAAGCCTGCCGAACAGCGCACGCCGCAACTGATAGCGCTGATGGCGCTGCGCATCCGGCTGATGGCGCTGTTCTAACGGCAGCGTGGGCAGCAGCGTTTCCGGCGGCGTATCCGGCTGCAACGCCAGCTGCGCCAGCCGTGCGGCGCCCAGCGCCGGGCCGACATCGCCGCCGCGACAGTAGTCCAGCGTCTGACCGCTGATGTCCGCCAGCATCTGCCGCCAGAACGGGCTGCGCGCGCCGCCGCCGATCAGCGTCACGCTCGTCGGCTTAATGCCGCAGGCGTGCACCGCATCCATGCCCTCCGCCAGCGCGTATCCCACCCCTTCCAGCACCGCCAGCGCCAGTTCGGGACGTCCATGCTGGTGCGTCATGCCGAAAAAGACCCCTTTCGCCTGCGGATTGTTGTGCGGCGTGCGCTCGCCGGAAAGATAGGGCAGAAAGAACAGCGGCGGCACATCGACGCGCGCCCGCTCCGCCTCGGCCAGCAGCGCCGGCACATCGGCACAGCCGGTCAGCGCCGCCGCCCAGTCCAGACAGGCCGCCGCGCTGAGCATCACCGACATCAGATGCCAGCGGTTCGGCAGCGCGTGACAAAAACTGTGAACTGCGCTTTCCGGGTTCGCCAGGAAACCGTCGCTTACGACGAAATAGACGCCGGACGTGCCCAGCGACAACATGCTCTGTCCGGCGTTAATCATGCCGGTGCCTATCGCGCCCGCGGCATTATCGCCGCCGCCCGCCACCACCGGCACGCTTTCCATGCCCCAGCGCTGCGCCAGCGCAGGCTGCAAATAGCCGGTAATCTGGTTGCCCTCGAACAGCGTCGGCATTTGCGCCTGCGTCAGCCCGCAGGCCTCCAGCAGGGCATCACTCCAGCAGCGATTCGCCACGTCCAGCCAAAGCGTGCCCGCCGCATCGGACATATCGCTGGCGAAGTCGCCGGTCAGACGCCAGCGCAGATAATCTTTCGGCAGCAGCACCTTCGCGATACGTGAGAAAACCGCCGGCTCATGCTCCCTGACCCACAGCAGCTTCGGCGCGGTAAAGCCTGGCATCATCAGGTTGCCGGTAATCTGCCGCGCCTGCGGCACACTTTCTTCCAGCTGCTGACACTGCGCGAGGCTGCGGCCATCGTTCCATAAAATCGCCGGACGCAGCGGCTGATGCTGCGCATCCAGCAACGTCGCGCCATGCATCTGCCCGGTCAGACCGATCGCCCTGACCTGACTGAGATCGTGCTGCTGACGCAGCGCCTGCAATGCGCTGTCGGTCGCCTGCCACCAGCTGTTCGCGTCCTGCTCGCTCCACAGCGGCTGCGGACGCGAAACGGTCAGCTTCTCCGTCTGGCTGGCGACCACCTCGCCTGCTGCGTTCAGCAGCACCACCTTAACGCCGGAGGTGCCTAAATCGATGCCGATAACCATGCTCCGGCTCCTGTTGGTTTATCCACGGTACAGCCAGCTGTTCACCAGATTCTCCAGCTGTTCCTGACGACCGCTCTGGTGCTGCGGATTGAACTGATGCGCTGACGCATGAGAAGCCAGCGCCGACAGCGACATTTCGCCCTGCAGGATCTGCTGCCCCAGCTCGCCGTTCCAGCCGCTGTAGCGCTGCGCCACGCGACGGTCCAGCTCGCCCGCCTCGATCATGCGCGCCGCTACCTTCAACGCCAGCGCCATGGTATCCATCGCGCCGATATGACCATAAAAGAGATCGTATTTGTCCGTGCTCTGGCGACGCACCTTGGCGTCGAAGTTCAGGCCGCCGGTGGTGAAGCCCCCCGCTTTCACGATTTCATACATCACCAGTGCATTCTCTTCCACACTGACCGGGAACTGATCGGTATCCCAGCCCAGCTGCGAGTCGCCGCGGTTGGCGTCTACCGAGCCGAAGATGCCCAGCGCGATCGCCGTGGCGATCTCATGGTGGAAACTGTGCCCCGCCAGCGTCGCGTGGTTCGCTTCAACGTTCACTTTAATCTCTTTTTCCAGGCCGAACTGCTTCAGGAAGCCGTAAACCGTCGCCACATCGTAATCATACTGATGCTTGGTCGGCTCCTGCGGCTTCGGCTCGATCAGCAGGGTGCCCTGGAAACCGGTTTTATGCTTATGCTCCACCACCATCTGCATAAAGCGGCCAAGCTGCTCGCGCTCCTGGCGCAGATCGGTGTTCAGCAGGGTTTCATAGCCTTCGCGCCCGCCCCACAGTACGTAGTTTTCACCGCCGAGCTGGTGCGTCGCCTGCATCGCGCTGCACACCTGGCTCGCCGCCCAGGCGAACACTTCTGGATCGGGATTGGTGGCGGCGCCCGCGCCGTAGCGCGGATGGGTAAAGCAGTTGGCGGTGCCCCATAGCAGCTTCACGCCGCTCTCCTGCTGTTTCTGTTGCAGCACCTCGGTCATAAGCGCCAGGTTATGCTGATAGCTTTTCAGCGACTCCCCTTCCGGCGACACGTCCACGTCATGGAAACAGTAAAACGGCACGTTCAGCTTGTAGAAAAACTCAAAGGCGACGTCCGCCTTGCGCTTCGCCATCTCCAGCGCGTCGCCCGCCTTTTGCCAGGGGCGGTCAAACGCGCCGACGCCGAACATATCCACGCCGGTCCAACAGAAGGTATGCCAGTAGCAGGCGGCGAAACGCAGGTGGTCCTCCATGCGCTTGCCTAATACCATTTCATCGGGATTATAGTGACGAAACGCCAGCGGATTGCTGCTGTCCGGCCCCTGATAGCTTACGCGCTCGATCTGATCAAAATAAGCCTGCATCTTTCACTCCTTAACACGTCGACCGGAAATGGTCAGCGAACAGGCTTCTATTCTGGTAAGCGCTCCGGCGTCGCTCAATTACGTTATTTCACACCACAATTAAGATAATTATTAACTGTGCGGCGCGTCGCAAAATAACGCTTCCCGGTGTCTGTTTTTCGTATCGCCACGCAAAATAAAGGGTCTTTCAGATTATTCTTCATTAAAAAATCGATCGCCATCATAAAATCAGCAATAAACCAAAAAACGTAACGCCGGGATAAAAATCTGTAATTGAAGAAACCGTCTTCTCAGGTCAAGAATTCATCAGCCCGTTCAGGAACGTTCCGATAAAAATGACCTCAACCTACAGGGTAATGATGATGAAAATGAAACACACTCTACTGGCCGTCTGCGCGGCGTTGGCCCTGTTCAGTCAGGCTGGCGCGGCGAAAGAGGTGAAGATCGGCATGGCGATTGACGATCTGCGCCTTGAGCGCTGGCAAAAAGATCGCGATATTTTCGTCAAAAAAGCGGAATCGCTGGGCGCCAGCGTATTTGTGCAGTCCGCCAACGGCAATGAAGAAACCCAGATGTCGCAAATTGAAAATATGATTAACCGCGGCGTAGATGTGCTGGTGATTATTCCTTATAACGGCCAGGTATTAAGTAATGTGATTGCCGAAGCGAAGCAGGAAGGTATTAAAGTACTGGCTTACGATCGCATGATAAATAATGCCGATATCGATTTTTATATCTCATTCGATAATGAAAAAGTAGGCGAACTTCAGGCCCAGAGCCTGGTTAAGCAGGTGCCGCAGGGCAATTATTTTCTGATGGGCGGATCGCCGGTGGATAATAATGCCCGTCTGTTCCGCGACGGGCAGATGAAGGTGCTGAAGCCGCTGATCGATCAGGGCAAAATCAAGGTGGTGGGCGATCAGTGGGTTGACGCCTGGCTGCCGGAAAACGCCTTAAAAATCATGGAAAACGCCCTGACCGCAAACAATAACCATATCGACGCGGTCGTCGCCTCTAACGACGCCACCGCCGGCGGCGCGATCCAGGCGCTCTCCGCACAGGGGCTGGCAGGCAAAGTAGCGATTTCCGGTCAGGACGCGGACCTGGCGGCAATCAAGCGCATCGAGAACGGCACGCAAACCATGACGGTCTATAAACCGATCACCAAACTGGCGGATGAGGCGGCGAAAATCGCCGTCGAACTGGGCGAAGGCAAACAGCCCAAATCCAACGCCACCCTCAACAACGGCAAAAAAGCGGTGCCCTCCTGGCTGCTGACGCCGATTCCGGTCGATAAGAGCAATATCGACAGCACCGTCGTCGCCGACGGCTTCCACAAAAAAAGCGACCTCTGAGTCGCTTCATACTGGCAATCCATTCTTAGCGCAGAAAGCCCAGCCAGGGATGGCCCGGCAGCAAATCGCCGTCGGGCGCAACTTTCAGCGCAGCGGAATAGCCAACGATCCTGTCGCGCTACGGCAGGCAAACAGTGGAGGAATGTATGACGACGCTGCTGGAAATGAAAAATATCACCAAGCGCTTCGGCAACGTGAAGGCGGTGGACGATATTTCGCTGCGTCTTGAGGCGGGCGAAGTAGTGTCGCTGTGCGGCGAAAACGGCTCCGGCAAATCGACGCTGATGAAAGTGCTGTGCGGGCTCTATCCGACAGGCGACTACGAAGGAGAGATCCTGTTCGCCGGCGAGCCGCTGCGCGCCGCCACCATCCGCGATACGGAGCGCAAAGGCATCGTCATTATCCATCAGGAGCTGGCGCTGGTGCGGCAGCTGACGGTGCTGGAAAACATCTTTCTCGGCAGTGAGCTCACCCGTGGCGGCGTGGTTGACGATGAAACCATGGCGCTGCGCTGCCAGCGTTTATTACAGCAGGTGAAGCTGGATATCTCGCCCCATACGCGCGTCGGGGAGCTGGGCATCGGACAGCAGCAGCTGGTGGAGATCGCCCGTGCGCTGAACAAGCAGGTACGGCTGCTGATTCTCGATGAGCCGACCTCTTCGCTCACCGAGCAGGAGACCGGCGTGCTGCTGGAGATCGTCAAAGATCTGCGCGATCACGGCATCGCCTGTGTCTATATCTCGCATAAGCTGAACGAGGTGAAGGCGATTTCCGACACCATCTGCGTAATCCGCGACGGCAAGCATATTGATACCTGTCCGGCAGACGGGTTGAGCGAAGACGACATCATCACCATGATGGTCGGGCGCGAGCTGACCGCGCTCTATCCGCGCGAACCGCATGAACAGGGCGAAGAGATATTACGGGTAGAAAAGCTGACCGCCTGGCATCCGGTGAACCGTCATTTGCGGCGGGTGGATAACGTCTCTTTTACGCTGCGACGCGGCGAAATACTGGGTGTTGCCGGGCTGGTGGGCGCGGGCCGCACCGAGACCGTGCAGTGCCTGACCGGTCTCTGGCCGGGACGCTGGGAAGGCGAGGTGGTGATACAGGGCCATCGCGTTAATCCTAAGCGCTGGGACTGCCAGCAGGCGATTCGTCACGGCATCGCCATGGTGCCGGAAGATCGTAAAAAGGACGGCATCGTGCCGCTGCTGGGCGTCGGCAAAAATATCACTCTTGCGGCGCTCAGCCAGTTCAGCGGCCCGCTTTCGGTGCTGGACGAGGCGCGCGAACAGGTCGCCATCAATGACGCCATTCGCCAGCTAAGAGTGAAAACCGCCTCGCCGGAACTGGCGGTGGGCCGTCTCAGCGGCGGCAACCAGCAGAAGGCGGTGATCGCTAAATGCCTGCTGCTGAACCCACAGGTGCTGATCCTCGACGAGCCGACGCGCGGCATCGATATCGGCGCGCGCGTGGAGATCTACAAGCTGATTCATCAACTGGTGCAACAGGGCATCGCCATTATCGTTATCTCCTCTGAACTGCCGGAAGTGCTGGGGCTGAGCGATCGCGTGCTGGTGATGCATGAAGGCCAAATCAAAGCTGACTTGCCGAACCATAACCTGACGCAGGAGCAGGTGATGGAAGCGGCGCTGCGGAGTGAACATTATGCTTAAAACCAATACCGCCATGCTGCCCGCCAGCGGCGGCGGCGCGCCGGGCAAACTGCGCCTGCTCAATTTGCAGGTGCTGGTGATGCTGGCCGCTATCTTACTGATTATGCTGTTTTTCACCTGGATGACCGACGGCGCTTATCTCAGCGCGCGCAACGTCTCTAACCTGCTGCGCCAGACGGCGATCACCGGCATTCTGGCGGTAGGGATGGTCTTCGTCATTATCTCGGCGGAGATCGACCTGTCGGTCGGCTCGATGATGGGGCTGCTGGGCGGCGCGGCGGCGATTTTCGATGTCTGGCTGGGTTGGCCGCTGCCGCTGACCATCGTGGTGACGCTGGCGCTCGGCCTGTTGCTGGGCGCGTGGAACGGCTGGTGGGTGGCCTACCGCAAAGTCCCCTCCTTTATCGTCACCCTTGCCGGGATGCTCGCCTTTCGCGGCGTGCTGGTCGGCATCACCAACGGCACTACCGTCGCGCCGACCAGCCCGGCGATGTCGCAAATCGGGCAAAGCTACCTTCCTGACGGCATCGGCTTTGGTTTCGGCGTGATTGGCCTTGGCCTGTTCATCATCTGGCAGTGGCGGCTGCGGCTGCGTCGTCAGCAGATGGGGCTGTCGCAGCCGCCGGCGCGCAGCGCGGTGTCGCGTCAGGCGATTACCGCCCTGCTGGTGCTGGGCGCGATCTGGCTGCTTAACGACTATCGTGGCGTGCCGACGCCGGTGCTGATTCTGGCGCTGCTGCTGCTGGCGGGCATGTTTATGGCGACGCGCACCGCCTTTGGCCGCCGCATTTATGCCATCGGCGGCAACCTCGACGCCGCGCGGCTCTCCGGCATCAACGTGGCGCGCACCAAGCTGGCGGTATTCGCCATTAACGGCCTGCTGGTGGCGGTCGCCGGGTTGATCCTTAGCTCCCGTCTCGGCGCCGGTTCGCCTTCCGCCGGGAACATCGCCGAGCTGGACGCCATCGCCGCCTGCGTGATCGGCGGTACCAGCCTGGCGGGCGGCATCGGTTCGGTGGCGGGCGCGGTGATGGGGGCCTTTATTATGGCCTCGCTGGATAACGGTATGAGCATGATGGATGTGCCGACCTTCTGGCAGTACATCGTGAAGGGCGCCATTCTGCTGCTGGCGGTCTGGATGGACTCCGCCACCCGGCGACGTGCTTAATCGTCGAAGCAGATCACAGGGCTCGCCAATTTTTTTCTGCTGTCGGTTCCGCTGTGGTAATCAGGAAGCAGAATAAAAACCGGGAGTGATCATGTTTGAGAAACGTTTTCGCATCAGCCTGCTGTTTAACGCCAACAAAGTCTACGATCGCCAGGTGGTGGAGGGCGTTGGCGAATATCTACAGGCGTCGCAAACCGATTGGGACATCTTTATCGAGGAAGATTTTCGCTGCCGTATCGACAACATCCGTGAATGTCTCGGCGACGGCGTCATCGCAGACTATGACGATAAAGAGATCGAGGCGCTGCTAAAAAACGTAGACGTGCCGATTGTCGGCGTCGGCGGTTCTTACCATCGGCCGGAGGATTATCCGCCGGTCCACTATATCGCCACCGATAACGCCGCGCTGGTGGAGAGCGCCTTCCTGCACCTTAAGGAAAAGGGCATTAACCGCTTCGCCTTTTACGGCCTGCCCGCCTCCTGTGGCAAGCGCTGGGCGCAGGAGCGTGAATACGCCTTTCGTCAGCGGGTGGCGCAAGAACGTTATCAGGGAGTGATTTATCAGGGCATGGAGACCGCGCCGGCCAACTGGCAGCATGCGCAGAACCGGCTCGCCGACTGGCTACAGACGCTGCCGCCGCAGACCGGGATTATCGCCGTAACCGACGCGCGCGCCCGTCACCTGTTGCAGGTGTGCGAGCATTTAAATATTCCGGTGCCGGAGAAGCTGTGCGTGATCGGCATCGATAACGAGGAGCTGACGCGCTACCTGTCGCGCGTCGCGCTTTCGTCGGTGGCGCAGGGCACGCGCCAGATGGGTTATCAGGCGGCCAAGCTGCTGCATCGCCTGCTGGACCGTCAGCCGCTGCCGTTACAGCGTATTCTGGTGCCACCGATGAAAGTGATCGCCCGCCGCTCTACTGATTATCGTTCGCTGCACGATCCGGCGGTGATTCAGGCGATGCACTATATCCGCTGCAATGCCTGTAAAGGCATCAAGGTGGAACAGGTGCTGGACGCCGTCGGCATGTCGCGCTCCAACCTGGAAAAGCGCTTTAAGGATGAAACCGGCGAGACCATCCATACCATGATTCACAGCGAAAAGCTGGAGCGCGCGCGCATGCTGCTGGTCTCCTCTTCCATGCCGATTAATGAGATTTCGCAGATGTGCGGCTACCCTTCGCTGCAATATTTTTATTCCGTGTTTAAGAAAAGCTACGCCACCACGCCGAAGGAGTATCGCCAGCAGAGCGGTGAGGTGATGAGCTAAGCGGGCACGGTAAGGTTGAGCGGAGAGAGGCCGTCCACCACCACATCAGGGAGGTCGGTATCCCACCCAAACCAATGCTGTACGCTGCGCCTCACCTTATGGAAAACCGCCGCCTCCGATGAGGCGGCCGGACGTCAAATCCGGTTGGGGCCGCCAGCGGTGGCGGGCAGGTTTGATTCCTGTTATCGACAAACTTTATCTGACTGCTCCCGAAATTTATGGCGATTACCTATTCTGTATCTTAACCTGAAGCGTTACCTGTATCATGCCTGGCTGCTACTGAAAGATTCGCACGCTTACAGCTCGCGATGAGCCTGACGGTATTGATATGCTATACCCGTATTGCCTGATGATATTTGTAGAAATCGTTTTTAGCCTATAACTGACACAGTATGATTACCCGGATACGGTGCAAAAAACTTTCCTGTAATATTATTTAATACTGTAGTATTCAAGCAAAACACCGCCGCGAAAGGTTAAGGTGGTGATGCTGCCAACTTACTGATTTAGTGTATGATGGTGTTTTTGAGGTGCTCCAGTGGCTTCTGTTTCTATCACCTGTCCCTCCTGTTCAGCTACTGACGGGGTGGTGCGTAACGGCAAAAGCACTGCCGGACATCAGC
>NZ_JANION010000131.1:0-16396 GCF_024610815.1 Mixta sp. | reverse complement strand
TTATTAATGGTTAATATTTTTCTTAAATGGCGGATAATATTGCAAAGGCGCAGTGCCGGTAAAAGGCATTGCGCCTGTTTTACTGGAGTTGGCGTGCTGATTAACGGCTTATGGTGCAGATTGCATCATCTATTTTCAGGCAGGATGACCGCATGGATGCCAACAATAAGAGTAATAAGATTAACGCTTCTTTCAATTTAATGTCAGCTTTGGAACGCATTCGCGCAAATCCCAGATTTATATTTATGATTCTGGCTGCGGCCGCGATGTCCGTGGTGATTGCGTTATTCTTCTGGGCCCGTACGCCAGACTACCGCACCCTTTACAGCAACATCAGCGACGAAGATGGCGGCGCCATTGTGGCGCAGCTGGCGCAGATGAATGTGCCCTATCGCTTTCAGGAGCATGGCGGCGCCATTATGGTGCCTGCCGATCGCGTCTATGAGGCTCGCCTGAAGCTGGCCCAGCAGGGTCTGCCCAAAGGAGGGCAGGTCGGCTTTGAACTGCTCGACCAGGAGAAGTTCGGCCTCAGCCAGTTTAATGAACAGATCAACTATCAGCGCGCGCTGGAAGGCGAGCTGGCGCGCACCATTGAAAAGCTGGGGCCGGTAAAGAGCGCGCGCGTGCATCTGGCGATGCCGAAACAGACGCTGTTCGTGCGCGAACAAAAATCCCCTTCTGCTTCCGTCACGCTGAATCTGAACGCGGGCCGCGCGCTGGACGCCGGACAGGTGAGCGCCATCAGCTGGCTGATCTCCAGCGCCGTGCCCGGCCTGAACGCCGATAACGTCACGCTGGTCGATCAGAACGGCAATCTGCTGACCCAGCGCGGCGATCGGGCGATTCAGACCAGCCAGCTGAAATATATCAACGAGGTTGAGGCGGACTATCGCCAGCGCATTCAGGCGATCCTTGCCCCCGTAGTGGGCGCGGCGAACGTCAAAACGCAGGTTACCGCGCAGATCGATTTTACGACCCATGAGCAAACGGCGGAGCAGTATCAGCCGAACGGCACGCCGGAAACCATGGCGGTGCGCAGCCGTCACGCCAGCAGCAGCGAGCAGGGCAATAAGGCGGGGCCGGGCGGCGTGCCGGGCGCGTTAAGCAATCAGCCGCCGACGCCAGCCACCGCGCCGATTACCCAGCCCGCGGCTAACGCCGCGCAGAACGGCATCCAGAATGGCACGGTGACCACCGTTCCCTATAACCGACAGAACGACGAAACCACCAACTACGAGCTGAACCGTACGCTCACCCACACCAAACGCAGCGCGGGCGCCATCGAACGGCTTTCCGTCGCCGTGGTGGTGAACTATCAGACCGATGACGAAGGCAAACCGGTCGCGCTGAGCAAAGAGCGTATGGAGCAGATTCAGGCGCTGGTCAAAGAGGCGATGGGCTACTCCAGCGCGCGCGGCGACACGCTGAACGTGGTCAACTCGCCGTTCAACGACAGCCCGACCGAACCGGAAATCCCGTTCTGGCGTGAACCTGGCTTTATCGATCTGCTGATGTCGGCAGGCCGTTACCTGATGGTGGCGCTGGTGGCGCTGATCCTGTGGCGCAAGATGCTGCAACCTTTCTGGATCAAGCATCAGCAGCTGGCGCTGCAAAAGCTGGAGCTGGAAAAGGAGGCGCGTCAGGCAGAGCTGAATGCGCAGTTACGTAAGGCGGAAATGCATGAGCAGGCGAAAGCGCAGCAGCGTGTGGAAACAGAAGTTAATATCCAGCAGCTGCGCAACACCGCTGAGCAAGATCCGCAGGTTATCGCCCTCGTCATCCGCCGCTGGATGAATAAGGAGCAGTCTTGATGAACGCATGCGAAAAAAGCGCGGTGATTATGCTGACGCTCGGCGAAGAGCGCGCCGCCGAGGTATTTCGTCATCTCAGCACCCATGAAGTGACGCAGATCAGCGGCGCAATGGTCAGCATGAGCGGCTTTACCCATGAGCAGCTGAGCGAGGCGCTGAAAGAGTTTCAGCGCGACGCCAGCGAATTCGCCGCGCTGAACATCAATACCAACGATTATCTGCGCAACGTGCTGGTGCAGGCGCTGGGCGAAGAGCGCGCCTCCAGCCTGCTGGAAGATCTGCTGGATACGCAAGGCAACAACAACGGTATCGAAGCCCTTAACTTTATGGAGCCGCAGGCGGTATTTGAGCTGATTCATGAAGAACATCCGCAGATTATCGCCACCATTCTGGTACACCTGAAACGCGCGCAGGCGGCAGATGTGCTGACCCGCTTCGACGAGCGCGAGCGCAACGACATCATGCTGCGTATCGCCACCTTCGGCGGCGTGCAGCCGGCGGCGTTGCAGGAGCTGACCGAGGTGCTGAACAACCTGCTGCACGGTCAGAATCTGAAACGCAGCAAAATGGGCGGCGTTCGTCCGGCAGCCGAAATTCTTAACCTGATGAAATCGCAGCAGGAAGAGGCCGCCATCGAAGCGGTGCGCGAATTCGACCAGGAGCTGGCGCAAAAAATCATCGACGAAATGTTCCTGTTCGAAAACCTGCTGGATATAGAAGACCGCAGCATCCAGCGCATCCTGCAGGATGTAGATAACGAAACGCTGATTATCGCCCTGAAAGGGGCCGAACAGCCGCTGCGCGACAAGTTCTTCCGCAATATGTCGAAGCGTCAGGCGGATATCATGCGCGAAGATCTCAACGTGCGCGGACCGGTGCGCATGTCGCAGGTGGAAGCGGAGCAGAAAAATATTCTGCAAGTGGTGCGCCGCTTAGCCGAAAGCGGCGAGATCAATATCGGAGGCAGCGAGGATGTCTATGTCTGATGCGCAGCCGGCCCTGGCCTGGCAGAGCTGGCAGCCAGAGGATCTCTGCGCGCCGGATAGTCTGCCGGAGATTTTTCCGTTGACCGACGGCGAACCGACGGAGCAGCAGCGTCAGATGGAGCTGCAACGCCTGCGGCAACAGGCGGAGCAGCGAGGTCTGGCGCAGGGCCAGGCGAAGGGGCTGGAGGAGGGCCGCAAGCAGGGCTACGACGAAGGCTTTTTGCAGGGGCAGCAGGCGGGCAGAGAGCAGGGACTGGCGGAAGCGCGCGAGCAGCAGGCGCAGATCCTGGCACAGTTCTCCACACTGCTGGAATCCTTCCAGACCTCGGTCGACAATCTGGAGAAGGTGATCCCGTCGCGTCTGGTGCAGATGGCGCTGATAGCGGCGCGCGCCGCGATCGGCAAAAGCCTGGCATGCGACAGCAGCTTCCTGCTGGAAAAAATTCAGGCGCTGTTGCAGGCCGAGCCGCTGTTCCAGGCGCCCGCACAGCTTTGGATCAGCACGGATGAGCTGCCGGCGGTACAGGCGCAGCTGAGCGAACTGCTGGCGAAGCAGGGCTGGGAGCTGCGCGCCGACGAAACCATGCTGCCGGGCGGCTGCCGCATCACCTCCGCCGAAGGCGAACTGGATGCGACCGTCAACGGCAGCTGGCAGGCGCTGTGTCAGATCTGCCGAGAGGATTACGCGGCATGAGCCAGCGCCTTTCGCAATGGCTACAGGCTATTGAGGATAAAGAGCAGCGCATCGCCGCGCTGCCGACGACGCGCCGTTACGGCAGGCTAACCCGCGCCACCGGACTGGTGATGGAGGCGGTCGGCCTGACGTTGCCTATCGGCACGCTCTGTCGGGTCGAGCGCGACAGCGCCCACGGCGGCGACAGCGTGGAGAGCGAGGTCGTGGGCTTTAACGGCCAGCTGCTTTACCTGATGCCGCTGGAAAACGTCGACGGCATTCTGCCGGGCGCGCGCGTTTACGCGCCCGATACCGGCAGCGCCAAAGGCAAGCTGCTGCCGCTGGGCCACGCCCTGCTGGGCCGCGTGCTGGATGCGCGCGCCCGTCCGCTGGACGGCCTGCCCGCGCCCGATACGCGTCAGCGCGGCGCGCTGTTTTCAGTGCCCTTTAACCCGCTGCTGCGCGATCCGATTAAATCGGTGCTGGATGTCGGCGTGCGCGCCATCAACGGCCTGTTAACGGTGGGCCGCGGTCAGCGCATGGGGCTGTTCGCCGGTTCCGGCGTCGGCAAAAGCGTACTGCTCGGCATGATGGCGCGCTATACCAAAGCGGATGTGATCGTGGTCGGCCTGATCGGCGAGCGTGGCCGTGAAGTTAAAGATTTTATTGAAAATATCCTCGGCAAAGAGGGGCTGAGCCGCGCGGTGGTGATCGCCGCGCCCGCTGACGTATCGCCGATTCTGCGTATGCAGGGCGCCGATTACGCCACGCGCATCGCCGAGGATTTCCGCGATCGGGGGCTGAATGTGCTGCTGATTATGGATTCGCTGACGCGCTACGCGATGGCGCCGCGCCTGTCGCCGCTCACCCCGTTGCGTCGGTCATACCGGTTTACGTGCCGCTGGACACCTTTACCGTTAGCTTGAAGCCTGACGAAGAAGAGCACGATCGGGTGCTTTATATCGGATTAACGCTGCGCGTCGGCAACGATAATGATAAGGCGCTGATTGAGCAATATTTGCCGGAGGTGCGCAGCCGCCTGTTGATGTTATTTTCCGAATTTAGCGCGGCAGAATTATCCCATCATGAAGGCAAAGAGAAACTCATCAAGGAGATTAAACAGGCTTTAGGCAAACCGCTGGACGCCAGACAGGGCATCGTTGTCACGGACGTTTTATTTAACGCCTTTATTTTACGGTAATTTTCATGTCTGACAGCATTTTATCGCAGGCTGAAATCGACCGCCTGTTGAACGGTGGCAATAATAGCGAAATCGAGCATGCGGCGGACCAGCGTCTCAGCGAGGACGCGATTAAGCCCTATGATCCGAATACGCAGCGTCGCGTGGTGCGCGAGCGTCTGCATTCGCTTGAGATCATCAACGAACGTTTCGCCCGCCAGTTCCGCATGGGGCTGTTTAATCTGCTGCGGCGCAGCCCGGACATTACCGCCGGCAATATCAAAATTCAGCCTTACCATGAGTTTGCGCGCAATTTGCCGGTGCCGACCAACCTCAATCTGGTGCATATGAACCCGCTGCGCGGCACGGCGCTGTTCGTCTTTTCCCCCAGCCTGGTGTTTATGGCGGTGGATAACCTGTTCGGCGGCGACGGTCGCTTTCCCACCAAGGTGGAAGGGCGGGAGTTCACGCCGACCGAGCAGCGGATTATCAAGCGCATGCTGTCGATGGCCCTGGAGGCGTACGACTATGCCTGGAGCTCTATTTTCAAACTCGAAACCGAGTATGTGCGTGCCGAAATTCAGGTGAAGTTCACCAACATCACCTCTTCGCCCAACGATATCGTGGTGACCACGCCGTTCTACGTCGAGATCGGCTCGCAAAGCGGCGAGTTCGATATCTGCATCCCCTTCAGCATTATCGAGCCGCTGCGTGAGCTGTTGACCAATCCGCCGCTGGAGAACTCGCGCCAGGAGGATGATCACTGGCGCACGGTGCTGGCGTCGCAGGTGAAAGATACCGAGCTGGAACTGGTGGCGAACTTCACTGAAGTGCAGACGCGGCTGTCGAAAATCCTCGCGTTGCAGGCTGGCGACGTGATCCCGCTGGATAAGCCCGACTACGTGGAAGCCTGCGTGGATGGCTTCCCGGTTCTGGCGGGCAAATATGGCTGTGTAAACGGCCAGTACGCTCTCAAGGTCGAGCAACTACTTAACCCTACGTTACCGTCATTAGATAAGGAGCAATGTCCCCATGAGTGACGCCAAACAACCGTCTGGTGCTGACGAACCATCTGTGGACAGCCTTTGGGGTGAAGCGTTGGTCGAGCAAATGACGGCGGAAAGCCAGCCCGCCGCGCCGGTAATGCCGAAAGAGGCGCCGGTGGCCGCGTTCAGCGAGGACCTCAAGCTGATCCTCGATATCCCGGTAAAGATGACCGTCGAACTGGGACGCACCAAAATGACCATTAAGGAGCTGCTGCGGCTGAGCCAGGGTTCAGTGGTGACGCTGGACGGCCTTGCCGGTGAGCCGCTCGATATCCTGATCAACGGCTACTTAATCGCGCAGGGCGAAGTGGTGGTGGTCTCCGATAAATTCGGCGTCCGCATCACCGACATCATTACGCCTTCTGAACGCATGCAGCGCTTAAGCCGCTGATGCCGCGTCGGAACGCGAACGGGAACAGACAGTGACAGATACTTCAACGCCAGTCTCGCTGGCGACGCAGATCGGCGGCGCGATGGCGCTGGTTATTTTGCTGATCTTCGCCTGCGCCTGGCTGGCGCGGCGCTGCGGCGTGGCGGGGCGCGTGCGTGCGGATGGCACGCAGATCGCGGTCAAAGCGAGCTATTCGCTGGGACAGCGTGAACGGCTGGTGGTAGTCGATGTGGACGGCGAGCGGCTGCTGCTCGGCGTGACGCCGGGCGCGATTACGCGCCTTGGACGTCTGGCGAAACCGACGACGCCGACAGAGAGCGCCGCGCCCGATTTCTCCCTGACCCTGAAGCGCCTGCTGAAGCGCGGCAAAACGGAGCCTGAACAATGAGCGCGCGTTTTAGCCAGCGTTGCCGGTTCGCCGCGCTGTTGTTGCCGCTGCTGCTGCTGTCGGGCCACGCCTGGGCCGCCAACGGCGATATTCTGCTAACGCGCGGCGGGGGCGGCGAGAGCTGGTCGCTGCCGATCCAGACGCTGGTGCTGCTCACCTCGCTGACCTTTTTACCGGCGATCCTGCTGATGATGACCGGCTTCACCCGCATCATTATCGTGTTGGGGCTGCTGCGCAACGCGCTCGGCACGCCGTCGACGCCGCCTAATCAGGTGCTGCTGGGGCTGGCGCTGTTCGTGACCTTCTTTGTGATGTCGCCGGTGTTTAACCGCGTCTATGAGGACGCCTGGCTGCCGCTGTCGCAGGATAAGATCTCGCTGGAGGCGGCGGTGCCGCTGGCGGCCAAGCCGATGCGCGAATTTATGCTGAGCCACACGCGCGAAGCCGATCTGGCGCTCTATACGCGCATGGCGAAGCTGGATAACTACGCCTCGCCGGATGAGGTGCCGCTGCGCATTCTGCTGCCCGCGTTTGTCACCAGCGAGCTGAAAACCGGCTTTCAGATCGGCTTTGCGGTCTTTATTCCCTTTTTAATCATCGACCTGGTGGTCGCCAGCGTGCTGATGGCGCTGGGGATGATGATGGTGCCGCCCGCGACCATTTCGCTGCCGTTCAAGCTAATGCTGTTTGTGCTGGTGGACGGTTGGCAGCTCATCATGGGATCGCTGGCGCAAACCTTTATCAATTAGGCAGGATGAATCATGACGCCAGAAAGCGTAATGGCTATGGGGTTTCAGGCGATCCGCGTGGGGCTGATGATTGCGGCGCCGCTGCTGCTGGCGGCGCTGGCGACCGGTCTGGTCGTCAGCATTTTGCAGGCGTCGACCCAGATAAATGAAATGACGCTGAGCTTTATCCCGAAAATCCTGGTGATCGTCGCGGTCGCCGTCGCGCTGGGACCGTCAATGCTGGCGATCATGCTCGATTATATGCGCGCGCTCTACGGTAATCTGCCGCAGATGATTGGCTAAACCATGACCTGGTCGCTGGACGCGCTGCCGCTGCTGGTGAGCCATTACTTCTGGCCGCTGATGCGCGTGCTGGCGCTGATCGGCACGGCGCCGGTGTTTAACGATAAGGCGATCGGCAACCGGGTGAAGGTCGGGCTGGCGGCGGCTATCACGCTGCTGATCGGGCAAAGCCTGCCGGAAAACACGGTGCCGATGATCTCTGTGATGGGGCTGTGGGTGGGCTGCCAGCAGATGCTGATCGGTGCGGCGATGGGGCTGACCATCCAGCTTATCTTCGTTACCGTGCGCTACGCCGGCGAAATTATCGGCCTGCAAATGGGCCTCTCTTTCGCGACCTTTTACGATCCCTCCGGCGGCGAGAATATGCCGGTGGTCTCCCGCATCCTTAACCTGTTGGGCATTCTGCTGTTTTTGCTGTTTAACGGTCATCTGCTGATGCTGAATGCGCTGGCGGAAAGTTTTCAGCTGCTGCCGATAAGCGCCGCGCCGCTCAGCCGCGACGCCTTTATCGCGCTGCCGCAAACGGCGGGCCTGGTGTTTCAGTGCGGCGTCGGGCTGGGCCTGCCGGTGATTACGCTGCTGCTGGCCATCAACCTGACGCTCGGCCTGCTGAATCGCCTGACGCCGCAGCTGTCGATTTTCGTGGTGGGTTTTCCGCTGACGCTGGTCGTCGGCATGCTGGCGCTGCTGCTGTTGATGAACCACCTCGCACCCTACTTTTATCATCTGATAGCGCTGTTTTTCGAGCGGCTTTCGCAGATCCTGCTGCTGTTTCGCACCGGCTAAGCCACAAAAAGCGAGGCCCGCGCCATGCACAGCGCGGGCCTCTTTGCTTGCTGGCCTGTCGCCCTGTAAAAAGGGCGTCAGGCTGGCTTCACGTTATTTTTGCCGCGCGCGCGCAGCAGGCTGAGCGGGCCGTCGCCGCTGAGCGTAAAGGCGGAAAGCAGCGTAAAGGAGAGCGCCACCAGCCCCAGCACCAGGTAGGCGCCGTGGAAGCCCATGCTGTCATACATATAGCCAGCGAATAGCGACATAAAGATCATCGACAGCTGTTTAAAGAAGCAGAAGCAGACCAGGTAGATAGTGGCGGAGAAGCGCACCTCGAACTGGCTGGTGATGTATTTAAAGCAGCCGACGATCAGGAATGGCACCTCAAACATATGCAGCGTTTTCAACACCACCACCTCCAGCGCGGAGCTGGCGAAAGAGGAGCCGATAATGCGCACTGACATAATCGCGCCCGCCAGCAGCAGCGCGTTCTTGCCGCCGATGCGGTTCACAATCAGCGGCGCAAAGAACATGATCGAGGCGTTCAACAGCTCGCCCATGGTGGTGACGTAGCCGAAGACGCGCGTGCCCTGTTCGCCGGTAGTGAAGAATGAGGTAAAGAAGTTGGCGAACTGCTGGTCGAATACGTCATAGGTACAGGAGACGCCCACCACATAAAGCGACAGGAACCAGAGCTTGCGGTCTTTAAACAGCTCCAGCGCCAGGCGCAGGCTGAAAGGCGAAGAGTTAGCGCCCAGCGTGTCCGCCACCTGCGCGGAGGGCCGTGCCTGCGGTTTGGCGATAAACAGCAGAACCGCCAGGATCACCGCGCAACCGGAGCCGAGCCAGAAAACGAACTGGTTATTGATGGTGAACATGATGCCGACAATCGAGGCGCAAAGCGCCCAGCCGACGCAGCCGAACATGCGCGCGCGGCCAAATTCAAACCGGCTGCGGCGGCTGACCTTCTCAATATAGGCCTCAATCGCCGGCGCACCGCCGTTATAGATAAAGCCGAGATAGATGCCGCCGACAATCGCGCCGAGCAGAATATTGGCCTGCAACAATGGGCCAAGCACGTAGATAAAGAAGGGCGCGAACATCACCAGCATGCTGGTGATAATCCACAGCAGATGTTTTCTCAGGCCGAGCTTATCGGAAAGCAGACCGAAAATCGGCTGAAACAGCAGAGAAAACAGCGAGATGCTGGCGAAAACGAGGCCGGTATCGCTCTTGCTCAAATGGTTGATATCGTGCAGCCAGATGGGAAAGAACGGGAAATAGGCGCCCATGATGAAAAAGTAAAAGAAGAAGAACAGCCCGAACATCCAGAAGTTGGTGTTTTTCATGTAATACATAGCATTATCCTTAAAGTTATCGCGGGGCGGACTGGGCAGACCCGCCCCGGCTAACGTGCCGCGCGCCTTAACGACGCACCCAGCTCACCTGATAGTGATAGTGGCTGTCCTGTAACAAATATTCCGGCGAGACGCTGGGGCTCCAGGAGTCGTCGCCGCCGACGCCCATATGGAAGCCATCCAGGTTGAGCCAGCTGCCTTCCTCCTCGCGCAGCAGATGGCGGTGCGACGTTTCATGCAGCTGGCGCTGGCTGTAACGGCTAAGGTTGAAGTGGAAGCGGCCGCGCCATTCACTGTCGCCATACTGCAACCATTCGCTGTCGCAGCGCAGGCCGTTTTCGCTGGGAAAGACGTAAGGGGTGTAGAGCGCCGCCAGCGGCAGCGCCCAGCGATCGTAGCGGGCGGACTGCTTGCGATCCGGGTAGTTTTCATGCGGGCCGAGACCCAGCCAGCTTACCTGCGGATGCACCGCCGCCAGCTGACAGGTAAGTCCGATGCGCGCCGGCGCCGGAATGCCGCGCGCTACCTCTACGTCGACGCTGATATGCAGCTCGCCATCGCCGTCGATGCGATACGTTTTGCGGCTGATAAACAGGATCGCGCCCTGATAACGCCAGCTGTGAACGGTGCGCAACAGCACTTCCGCGCTAAGCTGCTGCGCCTCGCACTGCTCAAGCTGCGGCTCCATCTGGTAAAAGCCCGCCGCTTTCCAGCGTTCGACCCAGGCATTGGGATCGATGCGCGCCGCCTCGCTGACGCCGATATCGTTATCAAGCGGCGCGCGGGTGAACTGATCCTGCAACGGCTGTAACAGCGCGGGCTGTTCCGCTTTCCACCACTGCGTCAGCAGGCCGCTTTCGCGGCTGAACTGCCAGCGCTGCGCATCCAGCTCTACGGTAAATTCCCGCTCGCTGACGCGCAGCTGCGGCGCGGCGGCGACGGTTTTCGGCGCGGGCAACGTCAGCGGCGCGGCCAGACGCCACTGCTGCCAGGCGCAGATATGGCCTGCGTCGGACCAGGCGGTGGCGGCGATCTGCTGCACCTGCACCGTCAGCCATAGCTGACCGCTGGTGGCGACGGCGGGCAGATCTTGCAGCACGATACGCTGCGTGCCTTCCGGCGCGATATCCAGCGTCACCGCGCCGCAGGCGATCTCGCGGCCTTCCTGCGCCAGCGTCCAGAGCAATTGTTCGTTGTCGCTGCGGCGGAACAGATATTCGCTGGTCACCTCCAGCGTGACCGGCGTTTCGCTCCTGAGCGTAAACTGCCAGAACTGCTGCGCCTGCTGCGCTTCATACAGCGCCGGATGTGGCGTGCGATCGGCGAACACCAGGCCGTTCATGCAGAACTGACGGTCGTTGGGCGTATCGCCGAAGTCACCGCCGTAGGCCGCGTAAGGCTGGCCGTTTTCATCATGACGAATCAGCGACTGGTCAACCCAGTCCCAGACAAAGCCGCCCTGTAAGCGCGGATACTGGCGGAACGCCTGCCAGTATTTATGGAAGCCGCCGAAGCTGTTGCCCATCGCATGCGCGTATTCGCACAGGATGAGCGGACGATGTTCGTCCGGCATGCCGATCCATTTTTTAATTGACCACTTCGGCACCTGTGGAAACGGCTGGTCCTGATCGACGCGCGCATACATTGGGCAGACGATATCGGTCGCCGCGCTGTTGGCGCCGCCGCCTTCATACTGCACGGGCCGCGTCGGATCGTTGGATTTAATCCAGCGGTAAAGGGCGTCATGGTTGACGCCGTGGCCTGATTCGTTGCCCAGCGACCAGATAATGATAGAAGGGTGATTGCGGTCGCGCTGCACCATGCGCGTCACGCGCTCGCTCATCGCAGGCAACCAGACCGGATCGCCGGACAGACGGCTCATCGGCTCCATGCCGTGCGTCTCGATATTTGCCTCGTCCACGACATACAGGCCGTAACGGTCGCACAGGCGATACCAGAGCGGATGATTAGGGTAATGAGAACAGCGCACCGCATTGAAATTATGCTGTTTCATCAGCAGGATATCGCGGCGCATGGTCTCTTCATCCATCACCTGACCCTTTTCCGGGTGATGTTCATGACGATTAGTGCCGCGAATAAGCAGAGGCTTGCCGTTCAGCTTCAGCAGCCCCTGGGAAATTTCGACCTTACGGAAGCCGATATCGCACGCCTCCGCCTCCAGCAGCGCGCCGCTGGCATCATGCAGCAGCACTACCAGACGATAGAGCGACGGCGTTTCGGCGCTCCAGAGTTTTGGCGCGGAGACCGGCAGGCGCAGCGTGGTGCGATCGTTCCAGGCGCCGCGCTCGTCGATAATCTCGCTGCCGAGCGGCTGCTGGCGTTCGCCCAGCTTTTCCTCGCCGTCCCAGAGTTGCAGCGTGGCCTGCACGCCCTGCAAATCTTCGCCTTTCACCACCACCAGCGCATCGAGATCGGCGTAGCTGAAGCTTTCATTCAGGTGCGTTACCACCTGAAGATCGCTGATACAGGTGCGCGGCTTATGCAGCAGCGACACGTCGCGGAAGATGCCGCTCATGCGCCACATATCCTGATCTTCCAGATAACTACCGTCGCTCCAGCGCAGCACCATGACCGCCAGGCGGTTCGCGCCGGGCTGCAACACCTTGCTGAGGTCGAATTCAGAAGGCAGGCGGCTGTCCTGCGCATAGCCGATCCAATGGCCGTTGCACCAGAGGTGAAAAGCGGAATTTACGCCGTCGAAGCTCACGCGCGTCTCGCCGCTGGCGAGCCATTCCGCGTCGACGTTAAATGTGAGCGAATAACATCCTGTGGGGTTTTCTTCTGGCACGTAAGGCGGATTCACCGGAATGGGATAGTTCACGTTGGTATAGATCGGCGCGTCATAGCCTGCCATCTGCCAGTTAGACGGCACCGTGACGTCTTCCGCATCGGGCAGATCTTCCTGTAACCAGCTTTCCGGCACCGCTTCCGGGCGGGTGAAATAGCTGAACGCCCAGCGTCCGTTAAGGCTGCGCAGGCGTAAGGAGGGACGGTCGTCGCGCGCCTCTTCCGGCGTGCGCCAGCTGCAAAACGGCGGGTGGGCGGGCAGCTGATTCAGGTGGGTTATCGTCGGGTTTTCCCAGTCGCGGCGCGCCAGAACGGCGCTAAGAGAGGCGGCGGGCGAGCCTGCTTTTACGATCATATCCGGTTCCTTAATTTGCGATACGCTCACAATTTAAGGGAAATATGATTTTGCCTTGCCGGGTTGTAAAGCCACATAACCGGAATCGGTGACGGGATTCACAAATAACGCCAGGAAACCGCTGTCCAAACGGGCTTAGCCCTTTAAACGCGCCGCCTGGCGCGCCAGCTGCATCAACGCCTCTGACAGCGCCTGCGGAGAAAGCGCGGCGCGGCCTGGCGCGGCGGTGGTTTTGCGCACCACCAGGCTGACCGGCAGCAGATCGGAACGGATCGACGCTTCCGGCTGATGGATCATGTCGATCATCCGCTCCACGCTGCTTTTACCCAGCGCCCGAAAATCCTGTTTGATGGTGGTCAGCGGCGGAATAAAACAGGCGCTGTCGGCGGTATCGTCATAACCGATGACCGAGACGTCGTCCGGCACCCGCAGCCCCGCTTCGGAAAGCGCCCGCAGCGCGCCCAACGCCATCTGATCGTTGGCTACCAGCAGCGCGCCAGGCTGCGCGCCCTCATTCAACAGCCGCGACACCTGCTGATAGCCCGACAGGGCGCTCCAGTCTCCCTCCATCACCGCCATCGCCGTGATCTGTTGCTGCGCCAGCGCCTGACGCCAGCCTTCAAAGCGCAGACGGGCGGATATCGAACTTTGCGGCCCCGCCAGCAGCGCGATATCGCGATGGCCCAGCGCCAGCAGATGTTCTACGCCCAGCCGCGCGCCTTCGTCGGGATCGAAGAGCACGCTGTTGGCCGCCAGCTGCGGCGAAACATCGAGAAACAGCGCCGGCACATCCTGACAGAGCGCCGCCAGGCTTTTCGCCTCTTCATCCTGTAGCGGAATATTCACGATCATCCCGTCCACCCGCTGCGCCAGCAGGCTGTTAATCGCCGCTTTCGCCGCCTCCAGCCCGCTTTTTTCCGTCATCGAGATCATCACGTTAAAGCGCCTTTCGCTGGCGCGGGATTTAATCGCGGCTGCAATCTGCGAGGGCGCATGAAGCGAAAGATCGGACGTCGCCAGGCCCAGCGTATGTCCCATTTTTCCGGCCAGCTGCTGCGCCACGCGGTTCGGCACGTAGTTCAGCGCCGCCATCGCCGCTTCCACCCGCTGCCGGGTCTTTTCTGACACGTTTTCCGCCTGGTTGATCACCCGCGAAACGGTTTGATAAGAGACACCTGCATGCTGTGCCACATCATAGAGCGTGGTCGACTTCGCTTTCATCCCGGCTTCCTTCGGCTATCCGCACAGGGCTGTGCTGTTACTGAAGGCGAAATAGTATGTCGGGGCGGGAATAAAGTAAAAACGGAGGAGACAGGAACCGGAGAGAGCGCGAAAAGTATGCCGCCCGCCTGACGAAAAAGCGGTTTTTCACAAAGATGAAACCCCTTGCTGCTGTTGAACATTCTTATCTGCCCGGCCCGCCTGTCGCGCTTATACCGGCTTTCAGCGGCTGGCGATCCACGCAGCCGGGCGTCACCCAGCCTGCGTTAAGTATGTCTGGGAGTTCGATGATAAAGAAGGGCCGGTGAACGTACGGGTCGACGATCAGCTGATTTTCAATACCTCGGCGCATAGGGTAGATGCGGCGCTGGCCGGTTTGGGCATCGCTTTTCTGCCGGAGGAGTTCGGTTCGCATATTGAAGAGGGACGGCTGATGCGCGTGCTGGAAAGCGGCGCGCGCTATCGGGAACAATAAGGCTATGCCTTGTAAACGGCCGCTTTCAGCGCGGCTGACGCCGGGTGGGTTGTATGAGAGAGCTCACATTTACTTCAAAATGAATAAATTATTCATTTAGTTTAAAAAATGAATAATAGATTATTCCTGTTTGATAAAAAGAGAAAGCGGCGCCGATAAAGGCGGAGGACAGAGCATGGCTAAAATCACGGAACAGCTTGTTGCCACTGTTTTGCAACTGGTTGGCGATAAACAGAATATCCAGGCCTGCGGACACTGTATGACGCGCCTGCGCCTGACGCTTAATGACGATCGACTGATCCAGCAGGAGAAGCTGAAAGCGCTGGACGGCGTGCTGGGCGTTATCAACAGTGACGATCAGCTGCAAATCGTGCTCGGCCCCGGTAAAGCGCAAACGGCCGCAGAGATGATGAATATCATGCTGGCGCAGGATGCGTCGCCAGCCGGGCCGCAGGCTATCGGCTCGGCGGCCAGCGAGACAAAACAAAAGATGAAGGCCCGGCAAACCAGTCTGGTGCATCAGTTTCTGGCGAAGTTCGCCACCATCTTTACGCCGCTGATCCCAGGCTTTATCGCCGCCGGGATGCTGCTGGGTTTCGCCACCCTGATTGAGCAGGGTCTGTTGACCAGCGCCGCCGATAAAAATGGCGCGATAGCGCATATCGTGGGCTATATGAAGCTTTTCGGCAAAGGCCTGTTTACCTTTCTGCCTGTCCTGATCGGCTATAACGCCCAGAAAGCGTTCGGCGGTTCCGGCGTCAACGGCGCTATTATCGCTTCCCTGTTTTTACTGGGATATAACCCGGATGCGACCACCGGCTATTTCTCCGGCATCGATAACTTTTTCGGCATGGGCATTGAGCCGCGCGGCAATATCATCGGCGTTCTGATCGCCTCGATGCTGGGCGCGTGGATAGAGCGGCAGCTGCGCAAAATCATTCCCGACAGCCTGGATATGATTCTGACCTCTACGCTGGCGCTGCTGATTACCGGGGCGTTGACCTTTACGCTGATTATGCCCTTCGGCGGAGAACTGTTTAAAGGCATGTCCTGGCTGTTTCTGCATCTTAACGGCAACCCTTTTGGCTGCGCTGTTCTGGCCGGTCTGTTCCTGATCGCCGTGGTGTTTGGCGTACATCAGGGCTTTATCCCGGTCTATTTTGCGTTGATGGATGTACAGGGCTTTAACTCGCTTTTCCCGATTCTGGCGATGGCGGGAGGCGGACAGGTCGGCGCGGCGCTGGCGCTTTATTGCCGTTCCGCGCACGGCTCGATGACGCGCAACCAGGTGAAAGGAGCGATTATTCCGGGGCTGCTGGGCGTGGGCGAGCCGTTAATTTATGCGGTTACGCTGCCGCGCATGAAGCCTTTCGTCACCGCCTGCATCGGCGGCGCCTGCGGCGGCTTCTTTATCGGCCTGGTGGCCTGGCTCGGCCTGCCGGTCGGTTTAAACACCGTGTTCGGCCCGTCGGGCCTGGTTTCCCTGCCACTGATGACCTCCGGTGAGGGCATTTACGCAGGGATGGCGATTTACGCTGCGGGCATGGTTATCTCCTGGGCCGCAGGGTTTATCGTTACCTGGCTGTTCGGCTATAAAGGCGTCGATCTCAGTTAACAAGGGCGCTTTTCAGGCCATTGACGACCGGCGGCATGCGCTTTGCCGCCGGCGGGTTAAGAAGGGGCGTGCCTGGGGTAGCGACGGGCGATGCCGAACGCACGACCAGCGCGGCGCTGGACGTTGTTTCCGCCATCTCCAGCGCGTGCGCGGTAATGACTCCAACTTATTGATAGTGTTTTATGTTCAGATAATGCCCGATGACTTTGTCATGCAGCTCCACCGATTTTGAGAACGACAGCGACTTCCGTCCCAGCCGTGCCAGGTGCTGCCTCAGATTCAGGTTATGC